>JBBIMZ010000036.1:11145-13276 GCA_037444135.1 Solibacteraceae bacterium | reverse complement strand
CACCTCCAGCGTCCGCTCCGCCGACAGGACCCGCGCCGCCTGGACCGCAACCGCCAGCGCCAGCGCGCCCGCAAGCGCCATGCCCGCCGCGCCCAGCTCGGCCAGCAGTTGCAGATAATCGTTGTGTGCATGGCTCACCCAGTACAGCGGCGCCACACGCTGATGTTTTTCAAACGCCGACTCGTAAGCTCCCAAACCGCAGCCCAGCAGGGGATACTCGCGGATCAGCTCCCGGGTCTCGCGCCAGATCTCGAAGCGCTCCTCCTTGGAAACCCCACCGATTTCGGCCATCGTCGCAAAGCGCAGAATCAGCGGATCCGGCGGCAGGTACACGAAGGCCGCCGCCGCGGCCGTAGCCGCCGAAAGGCTCGCCACCCGGTGCACCCGCCGCTTCATCACCGCCCCGCCGGCTAGCGCGCCCGCCACGGCCAGCGCCACCAGCGAGGCCGCAAACCCCATCCGCGACAGCGAGAACGTCGCCGCGGCCAGCAACAGCCCTCCGCAAGCCAGCAGCAGGCAGGCGCGCACGGCCGGCCCTGCCGGCGCCTCCCGCCGCCGCGTGCCCCCGAGGAAGGTCGCCACCGCGTACAAGGCCGCCAGCGGCAGCACCAGTTCGAGCAGACCGGCGAAGTGGTCCCGGTTCACATACGTCCCCGTCGCCGTCTGGCCCGCGAGCGCCTGCTGCGCCATTCCCAGACCCGCCTCGGCCGTGGCCAGCACGATCAACGGAAGCGCCGCCCGCCAGGGCCGCCCGCCGGACTTCCACGTCAGCTCCCGTACCAGAAAGAAAATCAGCGTATAGCCGCCCACCCGCACCAGATGCGCCAGTGTCACCATCGGCGAAACGCTCAGCGGAGCCCAGCTCAGGCCGGACGCGACCGGCTGGAGGTCTCGGATGGTCTGGGCGCGCGCCGGCGAAAGCGCCTCCAGCACCGGAAGCGGCAGCGGCGCCAGTTGCAGCGCCACATAGCCGGCCAGTACCAGAGGCGGCCACAGTAGCCACCACGGCAGCTTGGGCGCCCGCAGCCGGACCGGAGTTCGCCACGCATACACCATGCCGATCACCCCGATCGCCAGCCAGCTCACGCTCCAGTAGGTCTCCTCAACCCCGCCGTTGCCCACTGCGGCCACGGCCAGCGCCAGCCCGAGCAGCGCCAGATAGATCATCCGAGCCGCTCCAGCCGCACCACGTCCACCCAGACGGCGCCGCGAATCTTGTTGTCGAGCTTGAGCGAGGGTCGGCGCACGACCTGCACTTCGACCAGCCGGGCGCCCTCCGGGATTCGAAACTCGGTCGCCAACTTCGTCCACGGCTTTGAGCCGGTCACCGCCTCGGTCACGGCGTCGAGCCGTCCCGGAGCGTCGACGTCCCACACGCGCAGGCGCACGCCTTCGTTTGTTGTGAGCTCCTCGCTCCGCACCCACGCCTCCAGGCGCCAGCGTCCCGGCGGCGTCACCGCCCTCTGTGCGACGTGGTGAAAGTCCAGATTCTCCTCGCCGAGAAACCGCACCTTGAGGGCCTGCAAACCTGCATATGCCTCGCCCGCCTCGAGGCCGATCTCGGCGCCCGGAGCGGGCGTGATTCGCCAGTCGAACGGCGACCCGGTCGCCGGCGCCTCGAAACTTTCGTTGAACAGGTAGTTGGTTCGGCGGTAGTCGCCCCGCCGCGGCCCGAGATAGTCGGCCCAGCTGCGGGCCGCCTGCTCGGCCCGGCCCTGGCGAATGAGAAACTCGGCGTATTCGCCCGCCAGCGCGTCGTCGGCGAAGCCACGCGCGCGAGCCCAGCCCCAAGTCGCCTCCGCGCCGGCGGTCCGGCCTTTAGCGATTTGATGCCGCAGCCAGGCGCGGGCCGGCCGTGGCGTCGCCGGCACGCCGCGCCCGAGCAGCTCCTCGACGCGGACGGGCAGCGCGTCGAACATCTCGAAGACCACGGGGTCGTACTCCTCGACCAAGTCCAAGATCCGGCTCAGCCTTTCCATCGCCCGGCCGGTCCGGCCCGCCCTCAGGTCGAACTCGGCCGCGCGGAGCCAGATTGGCGGCTGATTCGGTCCATGCGCGAGCGCCCGCTCAAAGCAATATTGAGCCTTCTCCGGCTCGCCGCCTTGCTCGAAGGCCGCCGCCAGATCGCTCC
>JBBIMZ010000036.1:0-11107 GCA_037444135.1 Solibacteraceae bacterium | reverse complement strand
GGCAAGCCTCGATCAGCCGCTCGGCCTCCTCCTCCGCCGTGAGCTCCTGCGCCTCGGGGAAGGCGGGCTCCGCAGGAGACCAAACCGGCCCGCCGGTCCACAGCCACGCCGCCGAGCCCACGGCCACGAGGACACTGAATAGTGGAATCACCTCCGAGTGCATGCTTTGAAGAAGTTAGCGCTAGTGGCTCTCGCCGCGAGTTCGTACCAGCCGCTCGACTTGGGCCGCCAAAGCAGCCATGCGCGCGTTCAGCTCCCGGAGCCCGCCGTGCAGCCCCGTGTCCAATTCGCCGGCGCCGTGATGCACCCAGTAGTCAACGGCGCGGCGCACCAGATCAGAGATGCTCCGGTTTTTGGTGGCCAGGCACAACCTCTGCAAACGCAAGTACTCATCTTCGGAAACGCGGAAAATGATGCGCCGATCCTTCCGTTCGCTCATAATTGACGGCATGATTGGAGAGATTCCCATCCCTAGCCGCTGCTGCGGGGAGGCGGCTACAGCACCGGCTCGACGTCTTCCCGGTCGATCTCGACGGCCACAGCGCGCTGGAGAAGGGACACCGCCACTACGATGCGCCGGCCGTTCTTCAAATCCAACAGCAACCCCTCCAAGCCGTCCAGGCAGCCGCCGCGCAAGCGGATTTTCTGGCCTACGCGCAGGAAAGGCCAAGGCACCGCATTGCGTCCGGAAGCGACCACGGCCTGGAGATTCTCGATTTCCCGCTCATCCACCGGCGCCGGTTTGCCGCCGAAGCCCACCACCGAGACCACGCCCGGGGTCCTCAGCACTGACAACCGCTGCTCAAACGGGATACGGCAAAAGACGTAGCCGGCAAAAAGCGGGAATTCGACGATCTTGATGCGATCCGACCAGCGCCGCTTTGCCTTGTAGAAGGGTGTGAACTGCTCGAACCCTTTGTCTTTGAGACAATTCGAGGCAATTCTCTCGAAATTCGAGCGGACCCGCAGGGCGAACCACGGAGGACGTGCCTTGAAATCCGCTTCATTGCTGCCTCCGCTGTCCATCTGATAGGCTTCCGCCCTCTCTGTCCCACGGATCATCCTCCGTGGAACGGCTGCCGGATCGCGAGAAAATCAAGACAAGAGTACACCGGAGGAATACGTTTGTCAACCCCGAAGGCGGCCTCCGAGGGACGAAAAAGAACGACATTCGGCCGGGCGGGCTTGGTGTCGCGATGTGTCGCTTGCCGGGCGCGGTTACGCCGAGTCGGTACCAACACTTATCTCCTGATTTTTTCACAGGATGCCGGGGCTGCAGTACTTTGGTTCTAATCGCCATCCGGGAGGGGAACCCAACACTGGGGCGCGAGCCCGGATCGCGGGCTGGAGTGATCTTCGGGGGGCCGCCTTGGCGGACGAACGCATGACAAACGTCATCGCGCGGCCTCCCGGCCGGCAATCTCGGCTTGGGCCTGCTCCAGGATCTGGGCAATGGGCCGATCGGTGTTGATCGCCTCGAGGACCAGCCAGTCGATCACCTCGGCCAGATACGCCCAGTTGGCCTTCCGCGGCAGCGTCCGGGCGTGGCCGTGGAGTTCTTCGAGGCGACGATAATAAGGAACGGACTGGTTCACTGCGGCGTCGCGCCAGGTCGACTTGCGACATCCGATGCCGCCCTCGAGCGTGAGCAGGCGGTCGTTATCCGCGCCGACGGCGAAGCGCAGGAACTCCCAGCCGATGCGCTGATGAGGGCTGCCCGAGGCGATCGCGTACAGCCAGTAGCAGTTCAGCGATGCCGGCGGGGCGCCCGGAGCGTGGGGAACGGCCGCGATATCGACTCGCCCTTTGACGCGGGACTCCGGGATCACCTCGCACATGGCCGCGAAGCCGAACCAGTTGACCATAAGCGCCACCTCGCCGGCGGCGAAGGCCAAGCCGGACTGAACCGAGTCGAAGTGGCGACATCGGGGATGAACCGCGGCGCCGTCCTGGAGCAGGGAGCGGTAGAACTCGAGGCCGCGGCGGGCGCCTGGCGAATCGACGACCACGCGGCCGGATTGGTCCACCAGTTCGCCGCCGTGCGTCCAAGTCTGGAGCGCGAAGTCGTAGACGGTGTTGTGGCCGTCGGGGAACGCGGCAAACGCCGTGCCGAACAGGTTTCTTTCCGGGCGGTGGAAGAAGCGAGCGGCCTCGACAAACTCGTCCCAGGTTTCCGGCGGCCGGAGATCGCGCCCGTACCGGTCGCGGAAGCCTCGCTGCTCGGCCGGATCCTCGAACAAGTCGCGGCGCCAGATCAGCACTTCGGGGCCGTCGTGACAGGGCAAGCCGACGACCGCGTCTCCGAAGTTCTGATATTTGAGCAAGGAAGGCGTCCAATCCTCAGGAAAATGCTCAGGCGGGTTTTCCTCGAGGTACGGGCGTAAATCGACGAGCGCTTCCGACTCATAGGCCTCGGCCAGCCAGTCGGTGATGATCTGAGCCACGTCCCAGTCGCCCTGGCGAAGGCCGCCGCTTTCGAGCAAGGCGTGGTGAAGCGGGTGCAGGTCCATCGGAACCAAGTCGGGTTCGAGCGCGCATCCGGTTCGTTCGGCGAAGCGGGCCCACATTCTGGCGAGCGCGCGTTCAAACGGGGCAAAGCGCCGGATGGCGATCCGAAACGTCTGGTTTCTGTTCATGGCATGTGATCCAACTGGAACTCCTCGATCAGCGAGGCGGTGTGTTCGCCGACGGCGGGCGAACCCTTGGCCGAATAGAGCCGCTCGCCGTCGATCCGGATGGGGCAACGAGTCGTCCGATAGGTGAAACCGGAGCCCCGGGTCACCGTCTGGACCATTCCCAGGCAGCGGAAGCCATCGTGCTCGAGCAACCGGGGCCAGTCGAGGACGTCGGCGCACCAGATATCGGCGGGCTCGAGGATCGCCAGCCACTCGGCGGTGGCGCGCGAGGCGAGGCGCCGGGCCAGGATCGCTTTGATCCGGTCGCGCTCCTCGTACCAAGTGCGCGGATCCTGGTAGCGCTCTGATTCCGGGCAGCCGGTCAGCCGGCCGAGCGCGGGGATTTCGCCCATCGCCAGCGCCAGCCAGCCGTCGCGCGTCGCGTAGATGCCATACGGGGCGGCCAGATAGGCGTGGGCGTTGTGGGTTGAGGAACGCTCGACCGGCCGGCCGCCATCGTGGAAGAAGGTAGTCAAGGTCTCGAACTGGAAATCCAGGACCGACTCGAGCAGGCTCACCTGCACCAGCGCCCCGGCGCCGGTGAGGGCGCGCCGGAGCAGGCACGCCAGGATGTCGGCGACAGCGAGTCCCATCGGCACCGGGGGGCCGGCGTTGCCGCTCAGCCAGACCAGGCCCGACAAGGCCTGCGCCAGCAGGTCCTGTCCGGGCTTGTCCCGCCAGGGCCCCTCAGTTCCGTAGCCGGAGATCTCTCCATAGACCACGGATGGATTGAGGCGCCGGACGTCTTCGTAGCCGAATCCCAGGCGCTCGATGACGCCTGGCCGGAAGTTGTGCAGGACCACGTCAGCCCGCCTTATGAGGCGCCGCACGCGCTCGCGATCGGCTTGTTGCTTGAGATCCGCGGCGAAGCTTTCCTTGTTGCGGTTGATGGCGTGAAAGACGCTGGACTCGCCATCCAAGATCACGCTGGAGACGTAGAGCTCGCGGCAGATGTCGCCGCGGCCGGGCCGCTCGATCTTGATCACGCGCGCGCCCAGGTCGGCCAGCCGCAGGCTCGCCGAGGGGGCCGACAGGAACTGTCCGAAGTCGACGACCAGAATGTCTTCGAGGGGTCTCACGGCAGCTCCACCTGATCCTGCCACGCCTCGGGGTTGCGGTACTTGACCGTTTGCAGGTGCTCGCAATAGAGTACCAGTTCCCCGGGCACTTTGAAGACTTCGTAGCTGACTCGCACCAGCCCCATGTCGCGGTACTTGGGCGTCTTCTCCAGGTGGGTGCGTATGGTATAGATGGTGTCGCCGATGAAGACCGGCTTGATGAAGCGCAGGCGGTCGTAGCCGTAGCTGAAGGTGTTGACGTTGTTGTGCGCCATCAGCCCGAGCCCGAAGCTGAACACCATCGCCCCGGCCACGAGGCGGCGCCCGAAGACGCCTTGCTCTCTGGCGAAGACCTCGTCGGCGACGTAGGGGTGCAAGTCGTGGACCAACGCGTTGAACAGCATGGCCTCGCCTTCGGAGATCGTGCGCCGGATCGAACGCATCTTTAGCCCGATCTCAAAATCCTCATAGAACCAGTCCTCGGTTTGAAACAGCGGGATCTGCCCGTGGAGTTCGGGAGGGGTATTTTCAGGTCTGCTCTTCATCGAGAAACTCCCTTTCAATGACGGCGTTGTGTTCGCCGGCGCGCGGGGCGGCGGCGGTAGAAAGCAGGAGGCGGCCATCGATGCGGATCGGGCAGCGCGTGGTGCGCACTTCGGCGCCGTTCGGTCGGCGGACCACCTGCTCCATGGCCAGGACGGCGTAGCCGGGGCGCCGCACTAGCCGGGCGTAGTCGAGGACTTCGGCGCACCAGACGCCGGCGGGCTCGAAGATCTCGAGCCAGTGAGCGGTGGGCCGGCTCTGAAAGCGATTCGCAAGGATCTCCATGATCTCATCGCGCCGGCGGAAGGGATCCTCGGCGCGGGTGAAAGTGCGCAGCTCTTCGCAATCCATCAACTCGGCGAGTCGCTCGAGCGGCGTCATGGCCAGCGCCAGGTAGCCGTCGGCGGTGCGATAGAGGCCGTAGGGCGCCGCCAGATAAGCATGGGCGCTACCGCGGCGGGCCCGCTGGGGGAGCTTTCCGCCGTCGTTCAAATACGTGGTGAGCACCTCGAATTGCAAGTCGAGGATGGACTCGAGCAGGCTGACCTGGACGTAGGCCCCGCGCCGGGTTTTCGATCGCCGAATTAAGGCCGCCAGGATGCCCTGCACCAGGTGCGCCCCGCAGAGCATATCGGCGACCGCCAGACCCATCGGCACCGGCGGATCGCCGGCGTTGCCGGTCAGCCACGTCAAGCCGGAAAGGGCCTGAGCCAGCAGATCCTGGCCCGGCTTGTCCTTCCACGGTCCTTCCGGACCGTAGCCGGTCACTTCGGCGTAGATCAACCTCGGGTTTATAGTTCTGGCGGCATCGTAGTCGAGGCCCAGCTTTTTCATGACTCCGGGGCGGAAATTGTGGGTGAGCACGTCGGCGCGGGCGATGAGTTTCTCGATCTTCTCCCGGTCGCGCGGATTCTTGAGGTCGGCCGTGTAGGACTGTTTGTTGCGGTTGATGGTGTGGAACACGAGGCTGTCGCCGTCGACGAACAGGTTCTTGATGGCCAGCCGGCGGCCCGCTTCTCCGGTTCCCGGCCGCTCGATCTTGATCACTCGCGCACCGAGGTCGGCCAGTTTGAGTCCGGCGGCGGGAGCGGCCATATACTGGGCGAATTCGAGGACGAGCAGTCCGTCCAAAGGCTTCATGAGCCGGCCACCTCGAGGGATTCGCGATAGAGCGCGTCGAGCCGGGCGAGGGCGGCCTTCTCCGAGCCGCCGCCGACAAGGTAATCCCGGACCGCGGCGCCGGCGCGATCCTGAAAGTGCACGTATCCGTCATACCGAGGTCTCAGGAAGGCGCGGTCCAAGGCCGGGAGGGTGCGGCGGAAGTAATCCGCCGTTAACGAGTTGGCGTGCTCGTCGAGCCAGGCCGAGCGGTGGCCGGGTTGGCCGCCGGCGTCGACGTACAAGGTGCGCTGAATCTCGCCGGAGGCGACATACTGCGCGTAGCGGGCGGCAAGGCGGGGATGGGAGCAATGCGCCGAAATCGCTAAGCCCGTCCCGCCGAGCGTCGAACGGAGCCGCCGTCCGCCGAGCGTGACCAAATCGTCGAACTGCAGCGGCCGGCGCGCGTAACCGCGCCGGGCGTAATTCGAATAGCCGTAGGCAAAGGGGCAATACACAAAAGAGTCGCTTTCGGTCATGGCGTGGTAGACCTGGATCGGGTTCCAGGAAAAGATGCTGCGGTCGGCGAGCCGCGTCAGTTCGCGCAATCGCTGGAGCGCCCCGGCGCCGATTTCGGGCGCGACGAGGCGCTCGCGGGTTCGGCAAACGTCTTCGCCGAGAGTGGAACAGAGCATAAAGAAATTCATCAGGGAATCGATGGCGATTGCCGGCAGCACGACCCAACCGGTGCGCGCCAGCTCGAGCAGCTCCTCCCAGCTTTCGGGGGGGCGCAGGCGATGGGTTTCCATCAGATCGGGGCGGAAAGAGGCCACCGGAGCGGCGGCGTCGATCGCCAAGGCCCACTGGCGCCCGTTCCAGCCATAGCTGGCATAAGAGGCGCCGACGGCGCCGGTTCGCTGGTCCTCGAGGAAGTCTGCAGGCAGCAATTCGTCGAGCGGGACAACGACCCGGGTTCGGGCGGCGAAGCCGATCCAGGGATGATCGAGGACGAGCAGGTCGTAGGAGGCCGCCAGCGCATCGAGAGGCTGATCGGCGAAGGCTTGCAGGGAGCGCTTCTCCCAGACAATATCCACCCCCGGGTTCAACTCCAGCGGCGTGAAACCACGGCTGTGATTCCAAGTGATGCCGCGTAAGGTGACGCTCACCGCCATAATCCAAACTCAGGGATCGCCACAGGGTGCATTGGGACGCGATGCAAGTCCGGGCCAGCCGTCAGGGATCGGTGTGGCGAGCCCTCCGCTCGAGGAGTTCCAGCGCATATTGGATATCGCAATCCTCCGGAGCCAACTCGCGCGCGGCCGCCAACTCGGCGGCGGCCGCCCGGTCGGCACCGGACTGAGCCAAGATCAAACCGAGATTCTTGTGGAGCCGGGCCCGAATGGGGCACTGGCCGCAAAGGCGGATCGCCTCCCGGAGTTGATAGACGGCCTTGGGCCAGTCCGCAGCCCTGGCCGCCTCGAGCGCGAAGTTCGACAGCACGCGAGCGCGAGCGGCGGCCTGCTCGGACTTTTGCAGACTCCGGAGGCGACGCCCGTATTCGGCCACGTCTTGCTTACGGCCGGTCAGCGCCCGCATCAGCGCGTAGAGGGCCTGAGTGTTCCGGGCGTCCAGTTCGACGGCTCTTTTCAAGTGATCGATGGCCGCATCGTCGGGCCCGAGCTCGAGCAGGGCCTTTCCCAAGCGGCAGTGGGCGATCGCGTTGGACGGTTCCAGACGCAGGGCGCGTTCGAGCATGGCAACGGCCTGTTCGTTGCGCCCGAGCTCGCTTTCGGCCATGCCGAGGAACAACCAGGCCGGGGCGTGACGCACACCGAGGGAGACGGCGCGCTCGATGGCCTCTCGAGCAGGTTCGAAGCGACCGAGCTCGAACAAGGCGCGTCCGCGACAAGAGTGCGCCTCGCCAAGAGCGGGATCGAGGCGCACCGCCGCGTCGAACTCCTCCAGGGCCGCCGCCTGCCAGGAAAGGTCAGCGAGCGCGATACCCAGGTTCAAGTGGGCCGTCGCCGAGCCCGGCTCGAGCTCGACGGCGCGCCGGAGCACCTTTACCGCATCGTCGAGGCGGAGCCAGGCCAAGGCGAGGTTGTAGCGAATCGCCGGCGACGAAGGGTTGCGCTCGATCCCCTCGCGGAACGCCTCGACCGCGCAGGCCGGCTCATTGTGCCGGAGGAACCAATCGCCCAAGTCATTATAGGCATGCTCGGCCGGCGCCCGCGCCGCCGCCTCCCGGAGATCCGCGGGCGCCGTACAGGCATGCGGAAGCGGCGCGGCGTGCAGGCCGGCCACCGCGACCAGCCCGGCGAGCTTCAGGCGAAGCGGCAGAAACATCCTCTACCGAACATACCCTACCGAAGGCGCCGCGGTCAGAAAATGATCTTTCCTCCCAGCTGCAATTGCCGCGGCGGCACCTGGACGCCGGTGACCAGGCCGAAGTTGCGGCTGGCCAGGTTGGCGTCCGGCGTGCCGAAGATCGGGGTGTTGAAGGCGTTGAAGGCCTCCAGCCGCAGCTCGAGCTCGGCTCGCTCAGGGAGAATCGGGAAGCGGCGAAACAGCGACAGATCGAAGCGGCGGACCCAGTCGGGCCGGAGCGTGTTACGGCCGAGGTTGCCGAAGGTGAACGGAGCGCGGTATGCGTGGCCCAGCGCCTGCGGCGGCCGAAGGGAAGCTCGTAGATCCAGCTCATGACGAAGTTGTGCGGCACGTCGAAGGCCGATAGGCTCCGGTCGGCGTTCAGGTTGTACTCATTCTGGACCGAACAGGCCTCGGCGCCGAAAAAGCCCGAGCACGCTACGTCGATCGCCTTCGACCAGGTGTAGGCGAGCGTAGCCGCCAGGCCCCCGCTGAAGCTCCGCTTCAAGCCCACCTGGAGGCTGTTGTAATTGCTGCGGCCGATCGATTTTTCAAAGAAGGTCGGACGCATGTAAGGGAAACGCATCCTGTCGCGCGGGTCGCCGGGGCCGGGAACTACGGCGGTGTTGAAGCGCCCGCCCAGGGAAAGGTCGCGGCTTCCGGAGCCGACGTAGTTGACCTCCAGGACCGTGGCGCCGGCGAGCTGGTGCTGAATGCCGAAGTTCCACTGCATCGAATAGGCCTGCTTGAACTCCGGATCGACGAACCACCACCGCCAGATTGTATGACTACTGCTGGTTTTCCGAGATCAAGTTGTGACGGCCGCCGGAGCCGGAATTGGACTGGTCGAGCGCGTTGTAGCGGAACCAGACCATGTCGTTGCTGCTGAAGTTGTGATCCATTTTCAGTTGCCATTCATCCTGATCGAGGATGCGGCCGCGCGTGTCGACCGCGTTAAACTGCGGCCGGTCGGTTACTGACGGCAGCGGCAGCCTAGTCCCGCTGAGATAATCGAGCATGCGCCGATCGAGGCGCGCCGCGGGAATCCGGTTGCCGGGAAACGGATCGCGGCGAAACAGGCCTGTGGCCGGATCGAGCCGGGTTGTCAGCGGATCGAAGATATCGCCGCCCTGCTTTTCCGGGCCGCTGAAGTCCCCATTGAGCATCGCCTGCGAGGGAACGTTGTAGTAGGCCAGGGCGGGACTGCGGAACCGAAATCCCTGGTAGGCGCCGAAGAAGAAGGTCCGGTTCCGGAGGATCGGGCCGCCGCCGGTGACGCCGAACTGGTGCTGCTTGAAGGGAGTGACGGCAGCCTGGTTGAACTGCCTGGCATTGAAAGCGTCGTTCTTTCCAAAGTAAGAGCCCGTCCCATGGAAATCATTGGAGCCGGACTTGGTGACGACGTTCACCGTCCCGCCGGAGCTTATGCCGAGCTCGGCGGAGTCGTTGTGGGACGCGTGTTCCCTCCCCGAGTGAATCCCGCTGCACAGAGTCCGGGCGAGCCATCTGCTTGCGGCAATGGTTCTGAGCTAGCGTCCCGCGGCGCCCCTAGTTAGCCGGCGGAGCCGTCCCGCAACCTGGCGATGGCTTGGGCGATCCGCTTGAGGCAGGTTTCGCGGCCGAGCACCTCGAGCGTCTCAAACAACGGCGCCGCCGCTTTCCGCCCGCACACGGCGACGCGGATCGGCTGGAACATCTGGCCGGCCGGGATCCGGAGGCGCTCGGCCTCAGCCCGCAGGGCCTCCTCGATGCGGTCCCGCTGGAAGTCGGTGACGGCGAGCGCATCGGAAGCGTGCTCCAAAGCCGCCAGCGCCGTGGCGACGTCCGCCTTGTTGGGAATGAGGTCGGCGGCGGGGTAAGGCGGCAACTCCTCGACGAAGAAGAAGCCCGCCACGGCCGGGGCGTCGCTCAGCTTGACGATCCGCTCGCGGATCAGGGGGACGACGGCAAGCAACTTCTTGCGCTCGACGGCGTAGCCGGCCGAGCGCAGGTACGGCAGCAGCCGGTCGGCCAGATCCTCGATCGGGAGCTGCCGGATATAGTACCCGTTAAAGTAGTTGAGCTTGTCGTAGTTGAACACCGCCGGGGAGGCGTTGACGCGCTCGAGGCTGAAGCGCTCGATCAGTTCGGCGCGACTCATGATTTCGGTCTTGTCGTCGTAGCTCCAGCCGAGCAGCGCCAGGAAGTTGATCATCGCCTCGGGCAGATAACCCAGTTCCTGGAACCGGCGCACAAAGACCGGCAGGACCGTCCCGTCCGGAGCACGCTCCTCGCGCTTGCTCATCTTGCCTTTGCCAGTGGGATTGAGGATGAGAGGCAGGTGCGCCATCACGGGAGGTTCCCAGCCGAAGGCGCGGTACAGATGAATGTGCAGCGGCAGGCTGGCCACCCATTCGTCGCCACGGAGAATATGGCTGATCTCCATCCAGTGGTCATCGACGACGTTGGCCAGGTGGTAAGTGGGCAGCCCGTCGGACTTCATGAGAACGGCGTCCTGCAGGTTTGCGTTCTGGAACGTGATCTCGCCGCGGATGACGTCATGGACCGTGATCTGACCCTCGAGCGGCGCCTTGAAGCGCACCGTATGAGCGTGGCCGGCTGCGGCGCGCGCTTCGGCGACGGCGGGATCGAGGGTGCGGCAGTGGCGGTCGTAGCCGGGGGTGAAGCCCTTCCGCGGGAGTTCCCTGGACACCTGCTCGAGCCGCTCAGGCGTGCAGAAGCAGCGGTAGGCCGCGCCGGAGGCGAGGAGGCGGGCCGCGTGCGCGCGATACAGCTCGAGCCGCTGGCTCTGAATATAGGGGCCGTAGTCACCGCCTACTTCGGGCCCTTCATCCCAGTCCAGCGTGAGGTAGCGCAAGCCGCTCAGCAGCCACCCAAGGGCCTCGGGCTTGTATCGTTTCCGGTCAGTGTCCTCAATCCGGAGGATAAACTTGCCGGCGTGGTGGCGGGCGAACAGGTAGTTGAACAAGGCCGTGCGCGCGCCCCCGACGTGAAAGTCGCCCGTCGGGCTCGGGGCGTAGCGCACGCGGACTGGCCGGCTCGGCATGAGACTTCAAGTATAGCGAGCCCCTCGCGGGCTACCGCCGCAGGCGCTCATAAAGGCCCAGCAATTCCTCGAGCGAGAGCTGTTCGGCCCGGCGGGAGGCTTCCCGAAGCCCTTCGACGGCGCGCCCGTAGAGCGGCAACAGGTTGTTGCGGAGGGTCTTGCGCTTGTGCCGGAAGCAGGCGCGGGCGAAGGCCAGGAACTGCTCGTGATCGCCGGGCAGCCGCTCATGCGGGCTCAGACGGACGACGGCGGATTCGACTTTCGGCGGCGGCGAGAACGCGCTCCGGGGCACGGGAAAAAGCAGCTGGACCGAAGCAAAC
>JBBIMZ010000035.1:0-13395 GCA_037444135.1 Solibacteraceae bacterium | reverse complement strand
AGTGTTTCGAGCGCCAGGTGCTCACCGCGAGGGTTGGCGCAGGCGACCTCCAGCAAGAAAGCGAGAACGTCGCGCGACTCCGTAGGATCGATGAGTGCGTCGACGTGGCCCCGGGCGGCGGCATAAGTGGCGTCCAGCCACCGCTCATAGTCGGCGCGAGTCTGCTCGATGGCGCGCTCGAGCTCAGCGGGTAGCTGCCGGCCCGCCTGGCGGTACCTTTCGATTTCCGGCCCGTAGATGGCCTGCACCGCCGAATCGCCCTCCATGACGCCGATGCGCGCGGTGGGCCAGCCGAGCGTGAAGTGCGGATCGAAGCCTTGCCCCGCCATGGCGTAATAGCCGGCGCCGCTGGCGTGATTCAGAGTGAGCACGATCTTCGGGACGGTGGCGCAGGCCATCGCCTCGACCATTTCCGCTCCGGCGCGGATGATCCCTTCGCGTTCGGCCTCCGCGCCCACCATGAAGCCGGAGACGTCCTGAAAATAGAGGAGCGGCAGGCGGTGGCGCTCGGCGGTCTCGACGAAGTAGGCCACTTTCCGCGCCGACTCGG
The DNA here is from genome assembly GCA_037444135.1 of Solibacteraceae bacterium. Taxonomy (GTDB): domain Bacteria; phylum Acidobacteriota; class Terriglobia; order Bryobacterales; family Bryobacteraceae; genus CALKXJ01. Next base: position 12,845 of record JBBIMZ010000035.1, on the reverse strand, counting down.
TGTAGACGATGCCTCCGACCCGCGGACCCGACGCCGTCTTGACGAAGCCGCGCCGGTTGGCGATCACGGCCACGGGCCGGCCCTGAAGGCGCGCATGGGCGCAGAGCATCTCCGGCGCGTAGCCTGGCTGGAATTCGAGCCAGCCGCCGGCGTCGAGAATCGAGGCCAGCACGCGCTCGATCTCGTAGGGGAGGCGGTGGTCGGCCGGCATCAGCGAGTAGAGATCCGAGACGGGCCTTGCCGGAGGTTGTCCGGCAAAGCCTGCGGGAGCGGGCGGAAAGTTTTCGAACAGGCGGCGAATCAGCGTGAGGCAGGCTGTGTCGTCTTCGGCCAGATAATGGGCCACGCCGCTCCGCTGAGTGTGGAGTTCGGCGCCGCCGAGCCGCTCGGCGTCGATGACCTCGCCGGTGGCGCCCTTGACCAGGTTCGGACCGCCGAGCCCCATGAAGCTGACGCCTTTAACCATGACGATGATGTCGCTGAGGGCCGGCAAGTAGGCGCCGCCGGCGATGCACGGCCCCATGACGGCGGCGATCTGGGGGACGCGCAACCGGCGCCGCATCAGAGAATTGTAGTAGAAGATGCGCCCGGCGCCATACTGGCCGGGGAAGATGCTGTCCTGCAAGGGCAAGTTCACGCCGGCTGAATCGACCAGGTAGACGATGGGAACGCGGTTGCGCATGGCGATCTCCTGCGCCCGCAGGATCTTGGCGATCGTCTCGGGCCACCAGGCGCCCGCTTTGACCGTGGCGTCGTTGGCGACGATTACGGCGAAGCGGCCGGCGATCTTGCCGACGCCCGTGATCACGCCGGCCGCGGGCGCCTTGCCGTCGTATTTGTCGAAGGCGACCAGCAGGCCGATTTCGAAAAAGCGCGCACCTTCGTCGAGAAGCCGTGCGAGCCGTTCGCGCGCGGTTAACTTCGCGGCCTGGTGCTGCTTGGCGATCTTCTCGGGGCCCCCGCCGGCCCGCAGGCGTTGCTCGAGGCTGCGCAGCCGCTCCACGAGCTGCCGCATGTGTTCCTCGCCGACGGGCCTCTCCGGTGCCATCTGTTGCTGATTCTAACCGAGTGCTGGTGCTAGAATAAGAATAGCCGCTCGGTGCTAGAATTCCCTGAATGGGCGGGCCGCTGCCTCAATGCTGGCTCCCCCTGCCAGCCAGACTGGAGTTTTCTCCTCCGACTCCAGCACAGATTGGCCCGCCCGCCAACAAGGTAAGCGAGGGATCTGAGCCGTCGGAGCCGAGCCGCTGCCCCTCGTAGGCAATCGCCATCGGACCGGTTATTGCTCCGCCCGCAGCGTAAAGTTCACGGTGACGTCGACGAGTACCTCGGCCGGTTCGCCGTCGAGGAGCGTCGGCTGGTACCGCCACTGGCTGACCGCTTCGACGGCGGCTCGCGCCAGGTCCGGGTCGATCCGGCTGTTCATCACCCGTAGCGACTGAACGCTGCCATCCCGGGCGATGACCGCCTGCAAAAGTACCGCTCCCTCGATGCCTGCGGCTTTGGCCGCGGGTGGATAGACCGGTTTGACCATCTTGACCATCTTCGGGGGCTGAACCTCGCCGCCGATGCGCGCCGGTTGCGCAACGGTCTCCGGCGCCGGCGCCTTGCGCGCCGCCGGGGCAACCACTTCGATCCGCTCACTGATGGATCCCACCTGGAGCGACAGGGGCAGGTGCCGGCTCTGGTTCGGCTCAAGCACGACGTCGCTCAGGCGGAGGCGGGCAAAGCCCGGCTTGAGAACTTCCACGGTGTAGCGCCCGGCTGCCAGGCCCGCAAATTCGAACCCGCCGATGGCGCTCGTAGTGGTCATGTCGCGCGTTCCGGCTTCCGCGTTGGATACGATCACCGTCGCATTCGGCACGACCGCTCCCGTGGCGTCGTAGACGGTGCCGAACAGCTTTCCGGCCGGCGCCTGCGCGCCGGGCGACATGGCCGCCGCCAAGGCCATCAGAGTCCACGCCATCCCCGCCGCGAATGAGGGGGCCGTGACGGCGGACTTCAAGCGAACATTTCGATTCCACATTGCCGTTGATCTCCTTTCCATTGACCGGCGAGCCAAGACCGGTTGGAGCCGGCCGGAGGCGCCTCGTCCTCGCCGGCTCGTTCCGTCCTAGGGCGCCTCCAAGAGTTTGGACACCGCAGAGGAGCCACTCCACCGCATTGGTGGATAATTTTGGTATGCCGTTCACCAAAGTCGCGACGTTGAGCGCCTTGCCGCCCGGGACGGTCTTGGAGATTACCGCCGGTGGCAGGGAATATGCGCTGTGCAACCTGGGCGGCGAACTTCACGCGCTCGAGGGGAAGTGTCCGCATCGGGGCGGGCCGCTGGGCCAGGGCAGGCTCCAGGACGGAACTCTCGTGTGTCCCTGGCACGGCTGGGAGTACGACTGCCGCACCGGCGAGAACACCTGGGACGCCGCCGTTAAGCTGGCCAAGTTCGCCGTCCGGGTGGAGGGCGACGACGTGCTGGTCGACCTGCCGTAAGGGCCGCTCGCGGGTGCCGGAACTGCCGGAAGCCGAAACGATCGTCCGCACGCTGGCGCCCCACGTCGAGGGGCGCCGCGTTCTGGGTCTGCGCTTGTTGAGCCCACGCGCGGCCCGCCGCCTGTGGCCCGAGCTTTCCGGACGCCGGATCGAGCGGCTGCGCCGCTACGGTAAGCGCGTCGTATTCGAGCTCGAAGGCGGCGCGCTCGTGGCGCACCTGGGGATGACCGGCTCGCTGCTCTGGCGCGGTGCGAGCGGGCCCTACACCCGAGCCGTCCTGCTGCTCGAAGAGGGCTGGGTCTGTTTCGACGATGTGCGCCAGTTCGGCGCGCTCGACTGGTGCGAGACGCCGCCCGGCGACCTGGGGCCGGATCCGCTCGAGATGTCCGAGGGCGAGTTTGTGGCCCGCCTCCAAAGTGAGCGCGCTTCGCTGAAGCGGCTGCTGCTGGAGCAGCGCTTCGTCCGGGGCATCGGCAATATTTACGCCGACGAGATTCTGTTTCGAGCGCGCATTCATCCCGATGCGCGAGCGGCGGCGATCGGCGCCGTCCGGGCCCGCCGCCTCTACCGGGCCATGGTCGCGGTCCTGCGCGAGGCCATCGAATGCGGCGGCTCCTCCATCTCGAACTATGTCGACGCCGAAGGCCGGCGCGGAGGCTTCCAGCGGCATCACCGGGTCTACGGGCGGGCGGGGGCGCCGTGTCCTCGCTGCGGCCGGCCGATCCGGAAAATCAGAATCGCGCAGCGCGGCACGCATTTCTGTCCCGCCTGCCAGCGCCGTTAATTAACCGGGTCCTTCTTCGAGCAGTTGCCTGCGCACTTCCTCGACCACCTGGGCTCGCTGGTCCCCGCGCAGATCCCGCGCGAGCCGCCGGAGCGCGACGCTGACGACATCGCGGTGGTGCAGACGGGCTCCGAGCCCCTCCCTCTCTGACAGCTCCAGCCAGAGCTCGTGCAGGCGGTCGATGTCCTCAGGCCACAAGCGCGGCGGGTGCGGGCCGAGGTTGACGTAGATCGAGAGCCGGTCCGGGCTGATGATCTCCAGCGAGAGCGGGGGCCGGGGCGGCGGCAGCTTCTCCCAAGCCAGGCCGATGCGCCGCGCCAGCTCTTCCGAGGCCATCCGGGCGGAGACTCCCGTGACCAGGCGGGAGGCTTGAAGCCGGGCGGCAGTCTGCACCAGGGCGTCGAACGGATCGACGGCTGGGACCACCAGCAACTCGACGGGCTTGCCTTCCTTTTCCGCCACCGCGACGACGTGCGTGAACAGTTCGCGCTCGTAATCGGTGAAGTACTGCTCCTCAGTGAGGGCGTACTCGCCGGTGCCGAACGGCAGCGGCCGCACCGTGACGACGACGATGTCGTGCCGGCGCGGGTTGGTCTTTTGCAACACCCGCTTGAGATGGGTGAGGCGGTTGGGATCGCGGACGGCCACCAGGACGCATCCCGGACGGGCGCGGATCGCGGCGCCGGTCACCTCGGGCCGGTAGTCAAGATTGAACTCTTCAAGTCCGGTCTTCTGCTCGGAGCGTCGCCGGGCGCTAGCGCGCTCGGAGACGGCGAACAAGCCCAGCAGAAGCAAGGAAAGCGAGACGCCGAAGATCGTGGCGATCTGCTTGGTGAACAGATTCGCGACCGCCACCAAAAGGAGCACCAGCGTCGTCAGCAGCAGGCCGACGGGAAGCTCGAGGCGGCCGAGGCGCAGATTCAGCGGCGTGCGGTACTCCCGGTCCTTGCGCTGGAAGCGCAGCACGGTGACGCCGAGCGCCTTGAGGAAAAAACTCCACACTACGCCGAAGGCGTACGCTTCGCCGAGCAGATACACATCGCCGCGGCTGGCCACAATGGTCGCCAGTTGGAACAGCGTCACCAGGTTCAAGATCCGGTGGGTGGTGCCAAAGCGGCGGTGGGGCCGGCGGAACCACTCGAGCAGGACCCCGTCCTCGGCGACGCGGTTGAGAACGCCGTTGACGCCGATCAGCGACGTGTTGACCGCGCCGGACAGGATCAGCGTGCCGACCAGAACAACAAAGCCGTGGAAGAGCAGGCGCAACAACTGGGGTCCGGCCAGATGCATCGCCAACCCGCCGATGAGGTTGTTGTAGTACTCGGGCCGCACCGCGTCGGGGATGATCATCACCGCCAGCAGCGTGATGATCCCCGTGCTCACGAGAGCGTAGAAACAGACGATGTTGGCGGCGCTGCGGAGATTTTTCAGCTTCGGATGGGCGATCTCGCGATAGACCTGGGCGAGGGTTTCAAAGCCGCTCATGGCCAGCAGCGAGTGGCCGAAGGCGATCAATACCGCCACGAAGCCCAGCTGCGGCCACAAGGTTCCGTCCAGCCAGCCGAGCGACCCATGCGTGAACCGCAGGTTGGCCGGAGTCGGCGCCGGCGGCAGCTCCGCTTTACCCTGGACGAGCAAGGTCAGCGGGCACCAGACGAGCAGAATGGCCACCATCGCGGTCGTGATCTGCATGATGCGCAGCGCCTTGCCCGAGGACTCTTCAATTCCCTTGACGTTCGCCCGCCAGAAGTAGAGCGTGACGCAGACGGCGAAACCGACGGCGAACAGGTCCGGCGCCAGATGCAGGTCCGTGTGCGTGAGTGCGGCCAGTTCGTTGAGGAGCCGGCCGAGGTACTGGCCCGCGGTCACCGCGCTGATCGGCCCCGTAAGGATGTAGTCGACCACCAGGGCCGAAACAGAGATCTTGGCCCACAGCGGCCCCATGCTGTCGCGGACGACCACGTAGACGCCGCCGCGGACGAACATGCTGCAACTTTCCAGATAGACCGAGCGCACGGCGAAACTGAACAGCATGACCGCGAGGATGAACCACGGGGCGGTCTTGCCGACAGCTTGCTCGGCGATACCACCGACGTAGAACATCGTCGAGGCCAGATCGCTGAGGACGATGGCCGCGGCGCGCCAAAAGGAAATGAACGTCAGGGCGACCGTGGTGGCGACGACGATCTTGGCGGCGGGCTGTGCACCGCCGGGTTTGGTTTGGCCGCCGTCACTCATAGGCGTGAAGCTTCATCCTTCGCCCCCTGCTAAGCCGGAAGAGGCGCAGGCGGCCGTCCCGGCGGTCTCGACACCCGGCTCCCACTCCGGCGATTCCTCTTCGCCCGGATAGCGCCGCAGGAGTTGGTGCGGGCGGTAGCGAGCCTTGTAGGACATCGACGGGCAGCTCCGGATCCAATAGCCGAGATAGGCGTAGCGGCGCCCGGTCTCGCGTGCATACAAGAGCTGGCGGAGGATGGAGAAGGAGCCCGGCGAACGGGGCCGCCAGGCGGGATCGTAGTAACAGTAGGCCAGCGAGACCGCCTCCGGAGTTTCGTCCATCAGGGCGACGCCGAGCAGGCGGCCGTCCTCGCGGTAGAGCCACTCGCGCGCGAAGTCGAAATCCCCGAGAAAGCTGGCGGCATAGGAACGGAGCGTGGCCCGCTCCAGTGGCCAGCCGCGATGGCGGTGCATGAAGCTATGGTAAGCATTGTAGAGCTCGACGCGGTCGGGCGTGGCCGCCGGGCGACTGAGTTCCGCCGTGATGGTTCGGTTCTTCTTGAGGATGCGGCGCTCGGCGGGCCCGGGCTCGAAGCAGCCGGCGATCACGCGGAGACTGAGGCACTGGCGGCAGGCGGGACAGGCGGGCCGGAACACATAGTGGCCGAAGCGGCGATAGCCCCGCTCGAGCAGCCGGTCGTATTCGGCGGCGCTCATCGAGCCGATGAGGCGGAGTTCGAGCGCGGCTGTCTCGGAGGGAAGATACGCGCAGGGCCGCGGCGCTGCGACCAGCCGGAACCATTCTTCCATCGGGTATCTACGATTTGGGCCAAATTTCCTATTGACAGCGGGAGCGTTCTCCGCTACATATACGATATAGGAACCCGGAAACGCGGTTCCGCCGAACCGAAGCTCGGCCCGCGAGGTCGAAAAGGAGGTTTCTATAGAGCCTTACACCGATTCGGGGCGGCGGACCACCGGGAGCACGGCACGATAGCGACACCGCGAACGGCCGGAGTTGAGCACCGAGAGGGTGCAGCGCCGAACGCGCACAATGATGGCGGCAACGTGGTTTGTCGCGCCAAGCCCCTGGCGGTCTGCCGCCCCTTGTGCGTTTCAGCTCACGTTGCCGGTAGCCGGATCCCAAACCACCCGCCTCCGCTGGCGATAGGCAATGTTGGCCAGATGCCCCGCGCCGGCCGCATAATGCCCCTCCCGGGCGCTCTCCGGGCTCGGCCGGCCTTCGCGTAGCGACAGGACAAAGAGCTCATAGTGGGATGGTCCGGTCTCGACGGGAACCGGCCGCGGCTCCGGGGCCGCCGGCGGGGATGTTATCGGACGGCCTTCCGCCGTATAGCCGCGGGACTCGAAATATTGCTCTCGCAGGCGCCGCGGCCAGCCGAGCGTGCCGTAGACCTGCACGTCCGGCCGCTGCGGATGCCCGTAGACGATCAGCCGGTCCTCGTCGACTTCGAGCGTTCCCTCGGTCCCGTAGATCATCGTGTTCGGCGTCGGAGCGCCGCAAGCCAGATGCACGTACATGTCGGCAATAAAGCCGTCGTACTCATAGACGGTCTCCATCACGTCGGGGACGGTCCTTCCGTCCAGCCACCGGTACAAACCTCCTTGGGAAACGGCGGCTTTGGGCGCCTCGACGTCCATGACGAAGTGCAGCCAGGTGAGCAGGTGCACGAACAGATCGGTCGCGACGCCCCCGGAGTACTCCCACCAGCAACGCCAGCGGAAGAAGACGTTCGGATCGAAGGGGCGAGGCGGCGCCGGGCCGAGAAACCGTTCCCAGTCGATGGTGGCCGGCGAGGCGTCCGGCGGTACCGGATAGACCCAGGCTCCCTCGGCGTTGTTGCGGTGGTTGGCCATGCGGATCATCGTGATTTTGCCGAGCTGCCCGGACTTGACGATCTCGCGGGCTTTCGCGGTGAGCGCGCTGGTCTTGCCCTGGCTGCCCACTTGAAGAAGTTTCCCGCTCCGCTCGACCGCCTGGATGATTTCCAGGCCCTCGTCGATGCTCCAGGTCATCGGCTTTTCGACGTAAACATGTTTGCCCGCTGCCAGCGCGTCGAGGACCATCTTCTTGTGCCAGTGGTCGGGCGTGGCGATCACGACGGCGTCGACATCCCTGTAATCGAGGATCTCCTCGTAGCGCTTGGTGGTCTTGACGGCGCCGAGCTGCTCCTTGGCCCGTTCCATGTAGCCGTCGTAGAGGTCGGCGACCGCCACCGGCCGGACTCCGGGGATGCTCTTGAATTCATCCATGAGCTGCGTGGCGCGGATGCCGGCGCCGATGAAACCCAGGCCGATCTGGCCGTTGGGAGAAGCCGCGCGGAGGGAAAATCCCGACTCGACCAGTTGGTACACCGCGGCCGCGCCGGCGCGGAGGAAGGTTCTTCTGCTGGAAGCCATCAGATATTTCAACTCCTTGTGAAGACGACTCGCTCGATCGCTTGCTTGGTGAGCAGCACGCCCCTCTTCTCCTGTTCCCAGATCTCGTCGGCGGAGAGCTGCGGCTGCCGGCCCCTCGTGCGGCCGAAGCTGGATTCGATGCCCCAGTAGCCCCGGTAGCCCGCGTCCCGGGCGATTCGCAGGAGCGCCTCCAGATCCCAGCGCGTGTGCGTGCCGTCGGCGTTCCAGGCGGCTTTCACCGAAATACCTTTGGCGTACGGCAGCAGCCGGCGCAGCACCTCGGCGTGGTCGTCGCCCGGATTGACGTTGCCGAAATCGGGCAGCGTGCCGAAGTGAGGATCGCCGACTGCCTTCATGAGCGCGACGAGCACTTCGGGATCCGACGAGGCCCGCCCGTGGTTCTCAATCAGAACATTCAGGCCCGATCCCTTGGCGTAATCGAGCAAGTCGCGAAAGCTCTCGGCCGCCCGCGCCACCAGATCGCGGTCCGCCTTCCAGTTCTCGCGCGGTCCGCCGAGGTTGCACCGGATCGCATGGCAGCCCAGGAAGTGGGCGATGTCGACCCACTTGCGGTGCGCCCGCGCCGCCAGCATCCGCTCGTTGCGGTCCGCGGCGGCCATGTCGCCTTCGCCGTCGCACATGATCAGGACGAACCGGACGCCGTAATCGCTGCCGGCGCGCTTGAGCTGCCGGAGACTTTCGAGCATCGGGTTGTCGAAGAACTGGTTGACGAACTCCAGCCCGCTGATGCCGAACTCCTCGCGGCAAATTCTGGGTAGATCGATGTTCTTCCAGCGATGGCCGACAAAGAAGCTGCGGTTCAGAGACCAGGCCGCCAGCGAGATGTCATTCGCCGGCGCCTCCGCGGCAGCCATGCCGGCGGCGGCCGCTCCAAGAAATTCCCGCCTGTTTGCGAGCACTTGGCGCCCTTCTTTCTCTCGGGCATTATACCCTGCGCTGCGGGGCTATCATTGGGAATCCATATGCGCCGGAGGGTGTGGCTGCTCGTGTGCGCTCTGGCGGCGCCGGCCGCGGGCGTCGTTCCGGCGCCCGCCGAGCATCTCGGCTTCACGCCCGGAGAGGATTACAAGCTCGCCGATTTCAGCCAGATCAGCGGCTATTTTTTGAAGCTCGCCGAAACGAGCGACCGGATCCGCGTCGTCCAGTTCGGCGCCAGCTCCGAAGGCAAGCCCCTGTATCTGGCGATCGTGTCGTCGCCGGAGAACATAGCCGGGCTGGACCGCTATCGGGAGATCAGCCGCCGCCTGGCGCTCGGCCTGGCTTCCGAGGAGGAAGCGACGCGCCTGGCGGCCGAGGGCAAGGCCGTGGTCTGGGTCGATTCGGGACTGCACGCCAGCGAAGTCGCACCGGTCCAGCACGCGCCCGAGCTCGCCTACCGGTTGGTGACGGGAGAAACGGCCGAGCTCCGCCGGATTCGCGACAAAGTCATTCTCCTCCAGGTGCCGGTGATCAACCCTGACGGCCTCGACTGGATCGTGCACTGGTACCGAGGAAACGCCGGCACGCCGTACGAGCTGGCGCCGCTGCCGCGCCTGTACCACAAATACGCGGGCCACGACAACAACCGCGACTGGTTCATGCTGAATCTCGTCGAGACTCGCCATGTCACCCGGCTGCTCTATGAGGAATGGTTCCCGCAGATCGTCTACAACCAGCACCAGCAGCCCCCTTTTCCCGCACGGATCTTCGTGCCGCCCTACGCCGAGCCGCTCAACCCGAACATTCCCGCGCCGGTGATGGCGGGCGTCAACCTGATCGGCGCGGCCGTCAAGGAGCTCCTGGCGCGGCAAGGCAAACCCGGCGCGATTTCCTACCATGGCTTTGACGGCTGGTGGAACGGCGGGCTGCGTTCGGCGCCGGCCTTCCACAACATGCACGGCATTCTCACCGAGACGGCGGCGGGCGTTTACGCCACGCCGGTCGAGTACAAGCCGGAGGAGTTGCCGCAGCGGTTCTCGAACGGATTGCCGGCCACCGAACCGAGCATCTTCTATCCGCACCCGTGGCGCGGCGGCCGGTGGGGCGTGCGCGAAGCGATCGACTACATGCTGGCGGCCGATCTGGCGATTCTGGATCTGGCTGCCAGCCGGTCGGAGGCGTTCCTGCTGAAGGCCTGGGAGATGGCCCGCGCTGCGATCGCCGAGGGACGGCGGGGGAGCCCCTTCGCCTACATCGTGCCCGCCGCGCAGTGGGACCCGCATAGTGCGCTGGAGATGTTGCGGCGACTTGCCGCGGCCGGCGTCCAGATCCACCGGGCGGCCGCGCCGCTGGAGGCGGGCGGCAAGCGCTACGCCGCCGGTGACTATGTGTTACTCGCCGCCCAGCCGTTTCGGGCGTATCTGATTGACCTGCTCGAGCCGCAAAGATACCCTGAGATGCGCGACGGCGCCGGGGGCGAGGCGCGGCGGCCGTACGATGTCACGGGTTGGACCTTGCGCATGAGCATGGGGGTCGAAGTCGATCGCGTGGACGCCCCGTTCGCAGCGCCGCTCGAGCCGGTCACCGAGATTCCGCCGGCGTCGCCGTCGCTCGAGCGCCGCGACACGGGATCGCTCCTGGCGCTCGCGGACTTGCTGGCGCGCGGGGCTCAGGTTCGCTGGGGCGACGAGGGGCGGATCCTCGCTCGCGGTCAGGTCAGCGAAGTGGAATACGAGCGCGGGCGCTTCGAGCTGCGCCGCCCTCGCGTGGGACTCTATGAGTCCTTCATGGCGACAAGCGACGCCGGCTGGACTCAGTGGATGCTGGACACCTTCCGCGTCCCATATCGATTGCTTCACAACCAGGAGATCGCGGAGGGGCGCCTGGAAGGGCTGGATGCGATCATTCTGGCGTCGCAGAGCCCCGCCGCGATCCTGCACGGCTATCGGGCCGGCGAGCCGGCAGGCTCGGTGAAGCCGGAGCTGGCGGCGAGAGCGCTCCAGCGGCCCGAATATTGCGGCGGCATCGGTCTGGCGGGCGTTTTGAACCTGGAGCGGTTCGTCGCGGCAGGCGGCACGCTGATGGCCTTCGATCTGGCGACCGACTTGCCGGTTCAGTACTTTCCGCTCCCGGTCAGGAACGTGCTCGCGGGGGCGTCGCCGCGCTTCCACGCGCCGGGCTCGCTGCTGCGCGCCACGGTGGACACCACTCATCCGCTGGCGGCCGGCATGCGAGACACGGCGCTCGTCTTCGCCACTAGCGGCCGGGCTTTCGAGTCCACGCTCGCCGGCGCCCGCCAGGGCGCGGCCAGGGCCGTCGTCCGCTATGCGCAGAGCGATTTGCTGGCGAGCGGCTGGCTCTCGGGCGAAGCCGCCGCGCGCGGCAAACCGATCCTGATCGAGGTTCCCCACGGCAAGGGCCGCGTGATCTTGTTCGGATTCCGTCCCCAGTTCCGCGGGCAGACGTACGGGACCTTCAAGCTGGTGCTCAACGCCATCTATCTGGCCTCGGCCAAGGTTCTTTGAATCGATGAAACCCGTATTCCGCATCGGCATCACACCGGACTTTTACACCGACGTCAAAGGCCTCTTCGAGCGGGAACTCGAGCAGGCGCTCAGCGGCATCGAGGGCGTCGAGTATGTGCCCATGCCCCCGCAGCCCGACAAGCTGGCCACTCCGGAAGCCGTGGATCAGTTCGACGGCATCCTGGCGCTCTCATTGCGCTTCAGCGCCGAAAGCGTGCGGGGCGTCGAGCGGCTGGCGGTGGTGGCGCGCTGGGGCGTGGGTTACGACAGGATCGACGTCGACGCTCTGACGAGAGCCGACGTCGCTCTCGCCATCACGCCGAACGCGGTCCGGCGGCCGGTGGCGGAAGCGATCCTGGCGCTCATCTTTGCGCTCGCGAAGAATCTGCTGGCGCTCGACCGCAGGACGCGGGCGGGCCTGTGGCGCGAGGGGCTGGCGACGCTCGGATCGGGTCTCGAGGGACGCGTGCTCGGCTCGGTGGGCTGCGGCAACATCGCGCGCGAGATGTTCCGGCTGGCGCGCCCGCTCGGCTTCGGCCGCCTGATCGCCTGCGACCCCTACGTGGAGCCGGACGAAATCCGCGCCCTGGGCATCGAACCGGTCGAGCTGGACGCCGTCTTCCGCGAGAGCGACTTCGTCACGGTGAACATTCCGCTCAACGAGTCGACGCGCGGCCTGATCGGTGAGCGCCATTTCCGCATGATGAAGCCTACGGCCTTCTTCATCAACACGGCCCGCGGCGCCATCGTCCGGCACGAAGCGTTGGTGCGCGCCTTGCGGGAGAAATGGATTCGCGGCGCCGGCATCGACGTCTTTCCCGTCGAGCCCGTTGCGAAGGATGATCCCCTGCTGGAACTCGACAACGTGATCGTCGCGCCGCACGCGCTCGCCTGGACAGAGGAGCTGGTGCGCGACAACACGCTCGAAGCTTGCCGCCATTTGCTCGCGGCCGCGCGCGGCCGGGCGCCGGAGACGGTGGTCAACCGGGAGGTGCTGGAGCGCCCCGGTTTTCAGCGCAAACTCGCCCGTTTCCGAGGAGGAGCATGAAACCCAACCGGCTCAAAGAGGTGCTGGCCGCCGGCGGCGTCCCCGTCGGGCACATGATCTGGGAGTTCGCCACGCGCGGCATCGCCAAAATCGTCGAAGCGGCCGGGCTCGATTTCGTCCTCGTGGACATGGAGCACAGTTGCTTTGAAATCGACCGCGTGGCGGATCTGGTGGCATGGTTCAAGGCCACGCCGATCGCTCCCATCGTGCGCGTGCCGCAGGGTGAGTATCACTTTCTGGCGCGTGTGATGGATGCGGGCGCGCTCGGCGTGATGGTGGCCAACGTCGAGACGCCGGACCAGGCCCGCTCGATCGTCGAGGCTGTCAAATATGCGCCGCTCGGCCGGCGCGGCGTCGGTCTGGGCGCCGCTCACACCGACTTTGGTGTTCCCGACCCGGCGGCCTACTTTGAGGAAGCCAATTC
>JBBIMZ010000034.1:0-13418 GCA_037444135.1 Solibacteraceae bacterium | reverse complement strand
GATCCGAACCTGCGCGTCAGCCGCGGAGGACGCACGGTCTCCCTGTTCGTCAACCAGGAAGCTTTGGCCCGCTCACGCCACGCCCGGACGGCCTGCGTGCAATGCCACACCGGCGCCAACCCCACCCACGCCCGCCCGTGCGACACCGTCATCGCCAAAGTGGATTGCTCGGTGTGCCACGCCGCGGTCGTCAACCAGTACCAGGAAAGCATCCACGGACAGCTCTTCGCCAAGGGAAGCCCGGACGCGCCCGCCTGCTCGGACTGCCACGCCACCCACGAAACGCTCGGCAAGCATGATCCCCGCTCGCCCACATTCTCACGCAACGTCCCCGGACTGTGCGCTCAGTGCCACCGTACGGGACAGAAGGCGGCCGTGCGCTATGCCGGCAAAGAGAGGGCTGGCGTCGACAGCTACCTCCAGCTCAGACACGGCCAGGTGCTGGTCGAAATCGGCCGGACGGTCTCGGCCAACTGCGCCGACTGCCACACCGCCCACCATGAGCTTCCCAGCCGCGATCCCCGCTCGTCGGTCTTCCGCGACAACGTCACCGCCACTTGCGGCCGCTGCCACCACGGCATCAGCGTGCTCTTTGAAAACAGCATCCACTCTCGCACCGTCAGCCGCGCCGGCAAGCCCCTGCCGGTTTGCAGCGAGTGCCACTCCGCCCACTCGATCCAGCGCACCGATCGCAGCGATTTCCGCTTGCACATCATCGAACAATGCGGCCGCTGCCACGAGCAGATCACCGAGAGCTATTTTGAAACCTTTCACGGCAAGGTCTCCCGCCTCGGCTATCTGAAAGCCGCCAAGTGTTACGACTGCCACGGCTCGCACGACATTCTGCCGGTGAGCGATCCCCGCTCGCGCCTCAGCCGCACCAACATCGTCAAAACGTGCGGCCAGTGCCATCCGGGCTCTCACCGGAGGTTTGCCGGCTATCTGACGCATGCCACGCATCATGATCCGAAAAAGTACCCCTTTCTGTTTCTGACCTTTTGGGGGATGACGGCGCTGCTGCTCGGGACGCTGCTCGTTTCCGGCACGCACACGCTGCTGTGGCTGCCGCGCTCGCTCCAATACCGCAAGCAGATGCTCGCGTTGAGCACCGACGGCGGCGGCCGGACCTATGTGCGCCGCTTCCGGCCCTTCGAACGGAATTTGCACCTGATGGTGATCTTCAGTTTTCTCGGCCTGGCTTCGACCGGCATGATCTTGAAATTCTCCTATACCGGCTGGGCTCAGGTGCTGGCGAAGATCCTCGGCGGATTCGACGCCACCGGCTGGATCCACCGCTTCTGCGCTCTCGTCACGTTCACCTATTTCGGGCTGCACGTGTGGGACCTGCGGCGCAAACGGCGCGCCTCCGGACAAAGCTGGCGCGAGTTCATCCTCGGGCCCGAAAGCATGATGTTCAACCGGAGGGACTGGCGCGAGCTGGTCGCCTCGCTCAAATGGTTCGTCGGCAAGGGTTTGCGGCCCAACTACGGCCGCTGGACTTACTGGGAGAAGTTCGATTATTTCGCAGTTTTCTGGGGGGTGGCGGTGATCGGCTCGACCGGCTTGATGTTGTGGTTTCCCGAGTTCTTCACGCGCTTCTTGCCCGGCTGGATGATCAACGTCGCCACCACCATTCACAGCGACGAGGCGCTGCTCGCCACCGGCTTCATCTTCACGATCCACTTTTTCAACACGCACTTCCGGCCCGAGAAGTTTCCCATCGATACGGTGATCTTCACGGGAGGGACGCCGCTCGAAGAGTTCCGGCACGACCGGCCGCGCGAGTACGAGCAGCTGCTGCTCAGCGGCGAACTCGACCGCCGGTTGATGCCGGCCCCCTCCCCGCTGGTCGCCAAGATCTGGCGGCGCTTCGGCTTCACCGCGCTCGGGATCGGCCTCGCGCTGATCCTGCTCATCATCTACTCGGTGCTGTTCTCCTATCGCTGATGTGTTCGGATAGGTTATGCTGGATCCAGAAATGAGGCTGTGCTGATGAAACGACTGCTTGTGTTCCCGCTCTTGCTCGCGGCGGCCGCCCTGGCCGGCGCCGCCTCCCGGAAGATCATCTATCCGCCCGAGTTCCGCCCCGACATGCCGTTCAGCCCCGGCGTCCTCGTCGGCGACACGCTTTACTGCGCCGGACAGACCGGCGCCGACCTCAAGACGAATGAGTATCCGGAGAGCTTTGAGGACGAGGTCCATCAGACCTTCAAGCGAATCGGCCTTATTTTGAAGGCCGCCGGGTACGACTTTTCCGACGTCGTCGACGTGAAGGTCTATCTCACCGATATGTCTTTGTTTCCGCGCATGAACGCGGTCTACACGCAGTACTTCAAGAAGGACCGTCCGGCTCGCACCACTGTCGGCGTGGCGAGCCTGGCCGGCAAGGCGCGCATCGAGATCACGGTCGTCGCCCGCAGGTAGCGGTGGCCGGCGTCTCGCATCCCGCCGCTGCGTTGTTGGCCCGGCGGCGCACCGAATTGCTGCTGTTTGCCGCGGCGCTCGCATGCTACCTGCCCGGGCTCACTTGGGGCCTTCCGGAGCCCTCCTCGGCGGCGGCGGTTCGCGTGTGGGCGTATGACGATCTTTCGCCCCTGCCGGCGCTCACGGAGGTCTACCACACTTTTGTCCGCCCCGCTCCCGACCGCTGGCTCGCCTACCCGCCCCTGCACCATTACTTGCTCGTCGCAGCGTACGCTCCCTACCTCGGCTGGCTGGCGCTGACCGGACAGTTCGCCCACCCGTCGCCGGTGTTCCCGTACGGTTTGAAAGATCCGGTGACCGCCTTCCGAAGGCTCGCCCTCATCGCCCGCCTGGTTTCGATCCTGATGGCGGGCGGCATCGTCGTGGCCGTCTATCGGATCGGCGTTAGGGTCTGGGATCGCGGACCGGCCCTGTGGTCCTCGCTGATTGTCCTGACGGCTTACCCCATGTTCTACTATTCGAAGACGGCTTGCCTCGAAGTCCCCTACCTTTTCTGGGTAAGTCTCGCCACGCTGGTTTATGCCCGGATCCTGTCGGACGGACCGGATGTGAGGCGCATGGCATTTCTGGGGGTGTTCGCGGCTCTGGCTTCGGCCACCAAGGACCAGGCGGCCGCGCTGTTTCTTCTGCTGCCAATCCCGCTGGCTCTGGAGCACTGGCGGAGCCGGCGGAGGGAGGGAGGCCGGTGGCAAGCCGCGGCCGCGCTAGTCGCCGCGGGCGGCTTCACGTACGCGTTCGCCAGCGGGATGGTTTTTGACCTCGAACGCTATGTCGCGCATGTTCGCTGGATTCTGCGGCGGGAGGGCATGCTCTCGGAACAATTCGTTTCCTGGTATCCGGAGAGCATCTGGTTCTCCCCGACATTCGCCGGCATGATCCGGAAGGTCGGCGCGCTTGTCGACGCCCAGACCCGCTTTCTTGGTCCGCTGCTCATCGCCGGCGCGTCGATGGCCCTCATCCAAACGGCGCGCCGTGAGCCTGCCAAGCTTTGGCTGGCGTTTCCCGCCCTCAGCTACCTGGTCACGTTCTTGATGGCGATTGGCCACTTCCAACTCCGCTATGGGATGCCGGTGATGTTATTCTTCGCGCTGTTCGCCGGGCGGGGTCTGGCTTGGCTCCGGCAGCGCCTTCGGACCGGGCCGGCCTTCGGCCTGACGGCGCTGATTGTTTTCGCCTGGCCGGTTCACTCCAGCGCCCGCCTGCTAAGCGAGATGCTGCACGATACGCGACTCGAAGCCGAACGGTGGCTGCGCGCGCAGGCGGCGCCGGGCGATCGCGTCGCGGCCGCGCATGAAATCAATGCGCTGCCGCGCCTCCCGCGCGGCGTCGTCATCCTGCGGTTGCCTCCCGGGCCGGCCGCGCTTATCCATTTGCGGGCGAAGCAACCCGAGTTCGTCTCGGTGATTCCCGATTGGTCGAGCGAGCCCGGGACCGTCCGCAGCCGCGCCTATCCGCGGGAGCTCTTCGAACGGCTCGACGACGGCTCGCTGGGCTACAGGCTGGCCGCCGATTTCGACTCCGGCTTCTGGCCGGCGAGACCGCTGCTCGATTATCCCGCCGTCAGCCCGCCGGTGAGAATCTACCGGCGCATCCGCCCCGTCCCGCGATGATGCTGCCGGAAAGGACGGTCCGAACGTCTGCGCTCGTCCGCTCACTGGTTGCCGTTCCGTGCCTCTATGTCGCCCTTTCCTACGCTTACCTGGCGAACTGGCATGGCACGTGGTGGTTGTGGGACACGGTGGTCCACGAAAACGGCCGCTTGACGCTGGCGGGCAGCATGTATTACTTCGACCACTTTCTCGGCTGCGCTCCCATGGCGACGGTTTTCGCGCTGATCTTGGCGGGAGGCTGCGCCCTCGCCGGCGGAGGCGGCCCTCTGCCGGCCCCGGAACGCGCGCGCCGGTTCGGCAGTGCGCTCCTACTTGCGGCGGCGGTATTTTTCGTGGTCGGCTTCCTCGCCTCGGTGCACTTTGCCGGGTGGGAGCGGACGTTCGACTATCTCTGGCAGCGGATCGAGCGGGACGGCGTGCTTTCGAAAGGAGGCAACTGGAACCAGCTCCAACTGAGCAACGCACCCATCGCCCTGGGGATGCTCGGCATCGCGCTGACTCTGGGGCCGGGACGGCCGGGGTCGCGCCCGGCGGCGCTGGCGGTCCTCGGGCTGGCCACGGCGATTTCGGCGGCGCTGACGGCATCGGTTTGGCCCGGCTGGGAAGCTTTCCGGAACCCGCGATGGCTGGCGCATAGCCTGCGCGAACTGGCCACCTATCCGTTAACCGGAGTCCCACTCGCCACTGCGGCGATCGTCCTGGCCGAATACTGGCTCAGCGGAGCGGCCCGCTGGCGGATTCGTCCCCGAGCGCCGGCGGCCGCCTTGCTGGGCGTGGCCGGCGCTCTGGCCGCCCTCGAGCTGGCGATGCTCGGCGGGACGGACGTCCTCGCCCTCGCCCAGCGCCCGTCCTTTGCCCCTCAGGGCTTGCCGGTGGCCTACCT
Organism: Solibacteraceae bacterium; assembly: GCA_037444135.1. GTDB lineage: Bacteria > Acidobacteriota > Terriglobia > Bryobacterales > Bryobacteraceae > CALKXJ01. Next base: position 8,441 of record JBBIMZ010000034.1, on the reverse strand, counting down.
GCTCGCCTCGCACGTCTTCGAACATTTTCTCGATTTCGCCTTCTTCGCAATCCTGGCCTCCGGCGTCTATGCGCTGCTCCGGGCGCGGTGCCCGGGTGAGGCGCACGAGCCCACCGGACCGAGACACGCCGGAAGCCGTCCCGCGGCCCCGGCTCAGCCCGGCCGGCTGAAGCCCTGGCGGCGGTATGTGTCGAGGAGGGCTTGGAGGTGGGCGACGACGTCCGGGTGCTTGGCGTAGAGATTCTCGGCCTCTCCGGGATCGCGTCCAAGATGATAAAGCTGGCCCCGGGGCCCGCCCGGAACCGGGTCCAGCCGCTTGGGCTCGCTGAAGCCGCCCGAACCCAGTCCCAGGACGAGCTTCCACGGCCCCTGGCGGACGGCGAACATGCCCTCGCCGGAGTGCAGGACGACGGCCTCGCGCCTGGCGCCGCCATGGCCGACAAACGCCGCCAGCAAGCTGTAGCTGTCCTCGCCGGCGTTTCGAGGAAGCTTGGCGCCGACGATTTCGGCGACGGTTGCCATGAGATCGGTGAGACAGCCAAGCTGATCGCTGACCGTGCCGGCGCGGATGCGGCCCGGCCAGCGGGCCAGGAACGGAACGCGGTGGCCGGCCTCCCAAATATCGGCCTTCATCCCGCGCCAGGCGCCGTTGGCGCGGTGCTCAAAGCAGGCTTGGTCCTCCTGGGTCCAGTGCGCGCCGTTGTCGCTGGAGAAGATCAGCAGCGTGTTGCCGGCAACGCCGGCGTCCTCGAGGGCCTGCAGAATCTGGCCGAGAGAGTCATCGACTTGGGCGACGAAGTCGCCGTAATCACCGGCCCGCGACCGGCCCCGGAAGGGAGCGTTGGGAAGCCACGGTGTGTGCGGGGCGGTCAGCGCAAAGTAGAGGAAGAAGGGGTTCCGGCCGGCGCGCTCCCGGATGTAGGCCACGGCCTTCTGCGTCAGTGTCGGCAGAACTTCTTCCAGGCGGAACGAGGGAGCGATGGCGCCGGGCCGCCAGAACACGCCGCGGGGCTGGTTGCGGCCCTCGGTGTGCGCCGAGGGCAGTTCCACTGCGCGGTCATTTTCCACGTAAAGGTAGGGATCCATGTCGAGCGACGCCGGAATGCCGAAAAAGTAGTGGAAGCCGTGATCGACCGGGGAAGGGTGAAGCGGCCGCGCATAGTCGGTCTTTTCGGCTTCGCCAAGGCCCAGGTGCCACTTGCCGATCGCGGCGGTCGAATAGCCGTAAGAGCGCAGCAGGGAGGCGACGGTCGTGCGGCCAGGCTCGATGAGGTTCGGCGAGTAACCCCAAAGCACGCCGCGCTCCAGGCGCGTGCGCCACGAGTAGCGGCCCGTCAAGATCCCGTAGCGCGTCGGCGTGCAGACCGAAGCCGGGGCGTGCATGTCGGTGAACCGCAGGCCTTCGCGGGCGAGGCGGTCGGCGTGGGGAGTCGGAACCGCCGAAGCGGGATTGTAGCAGCGCAGGTCGCCCCAGCCGAGGTCGTCGGCAAGCACGTAGACAATGTTGGGGAGCGCCGGCCGCTGGGCCTGGGCGCCGGCGAGCGCGAGAAAATCCCGTCGTCTCATCGCAGTCTTCCCCAGTCTATCCCGCGGCGGCCAGGCCGGTGTGCGAAATTGGAAAACGGGGTGGCCGAGAACGCAATGACCTTGACCGGTGTGGACGCTAGCACGGGCGCAGCGGTGGTGATTTCCTTCGGGCGAGTAATCCAGGCGGTGGACCCGCTGATCGCCGAGCCGGCTGAAGCCCCCTACGTGGCGCCGGGCTGGATCGACCTTCAGGTGAACGGCTTTGCCGGCGTGGACTACAATTCACCGGAAACGCCGCTCGAGGAGATCGCGCGGTCGATCCGCGTGCTGTTTTCGACCGGCGTGACGCGGTTTCTCCCGACGGTGATTACCGGCGATCCGGCCGCCATGACGGCGGCGCTGCGGAACCTGGCCAAAGCCCGGCGGGAGCTGCCCGAGGGCCGCGCCATCGAGGGGTTTCACGTTGAAGGGCCGCACATCTCCCCCGAGGACGGTCCTCGGGGTGCGCATCCCCGCGAGTGGGTCCGGCCGCCGGATCTCGACGAGTTCAAGCGCTGGCAAGAAGCGGCGGAAGGGGGCGTGCGGCTGGTGACGTTATCGCCGGAATGGCCCGGCGCGCCCAGGTATATCGAAGCGCTTTTCGATCACTGTGTCGTGTTCAGCATCGGTCACAACAAAGCGACCACCCAGCAGATTCAAGAGGCGGTGCGCGACGGCGACACAAAATCTACCCATATCGGCAACGGGGCCCACGCGATGATCCAGCGGCATCCGAACTACATCTGGGACCAACTGGCCGAAGACCGGCTGGCGGCCGGCTTCATCGCCGACGGAATTCATCTGCCGGCCTCGTTTCTGAAAGTCGCGATCCGGGCTAAAGGCGTCGAGCGATCGGTTCTCGTTACGGACGCGGTGATGCCGGCGGGCTGTCCGCCGGGGCGCTTCCGGATCGGCGGCGTCGAGATCGAGCTGCACCCGGACAACCGCGTGACTTTGGCCGGCCAGGACCGGCTGGCCGGGTCCTCGCTGCGGATGGACCGCGGGCTGGAGAACCTGATCCGGCTGGCCGGTCTGACGCTGCCCCAAGCCTTGACCATGGCGACGCGGAATCCGGCCCGCGTGGGCCGGATCGCGGGACGCCAGCGCGGGCTCACGCCGGGCGACCGGGCCGATCTGGTCGAGTTTCGTTACGATCCGGAGAGCCACTCCATCGAAATCCTGCGTACGTTCCTGGACGGCGAACTCGTCTGGCAGCGCAGAGACGGCGAGGTGCCCGAGCGTTGTTCGCCGCCCGGCGGTCGGTAGGACTCGTACTCGCGAATGCGCTACATTAGGGCGCAACGAGCCCGCTGCCACTCAAGAGTGCGCCGGAGTCCTTCTTCAAGGCTGAAGAGCGGCCGGTGGCCAAGCTCGCGCACCGCCGCCGTCGTGTCCGCCTGCGAATGCCGGACGTCGCCCGGCCGCGGCGGACCGTAGACGGGCCGGATGGAGACGCCTTCGATCCGCTGGAGCACGTCCCACACCTGATTTAGCGTGTAACGCCCGCCGTTGCCCGCGTTGTAGACCTTCCCGCCGACGCTGTGCGCCCATGCGGCCTTCCACGTCAACTCCACCACATCTTCCACATAAGTGAAGTCGCGCGACTGCTCGCCGTCGCCGAAGATGGTCGGCGGCCGCCGCTCGAGCACGGCCTTCAGAAAGATCGAGATCACGCCCGAGTAGGGGCTTGACGGATCCTGACGCGGTCCGTAGACGTTGAAATACCGCAGCGAGACGGCGTCCAGCCCGTAGCAGGAATGAAAGACCGTTGCGTAGTACTCGCCGGTCAGCTTTTGCAGCGCGTAGGGCGACAGCGGCCGCGGCGCCATCGTCTCGACCTTCGGCAGCACGGCCGTGTCGCCGTAGGCCGAAGAGGACGCGGCATAGACCACGCGCCGGACGCCGCCGGCGACGCAGGCGCGAAAGACGTGAAACGTTCCGTCGATGTTGACCTCGTGCGAGGTCTGAGGATCTTCGATCGAGCGGGGCACCGAGGGGATGGCGGCCAGGTGGAAGACGGCATCGGCGCCCCGGACAATGGGGACAATGGCTTCATAGGAGCGGATGTCGGCCTCGCACAGCTCGATGCGGTCTGCAACCTCTTCGAGATTCTCCCGCTTGCCGGTGAGGAAATTGTCGATGACGGCCACTTCGCCGTCGCCTTCGGCGAGCAGACGGCGAACCAACGCCGAGCCGATGAAGCCGGCGCCCCCGGTGACCACGTAACGTTTCATAGCTTGAGCTTGGCGATCTGGGCCTCAATATATCGTAGGGAGTCGCGGGCGATATTCTCGGCTCCGGGCGAGAAGTCGAACACTTCGAGCGAGAGCCAGCCTTCGTAGCGGCGCCGGGCCAGCACCTCCAGCAGCGGCACGAAATTGTAGTCCCCGGTTCCGGGATGGCGGCCGTCGGTCTCGTTGAGGTGCACGTGGCGGATGTAGTCGAAGTAACGGTCCACCAGCTGGGCGTGCGGCTCGACCTCATCGACGGCGTTGTGCGTGTCGAACATCGTTCGCACGGCCGGGCTGTTGATCTCCTGGACGGCGCGCACGGCTTCTTCGAGCGAGATCACGACGTCGCACTGGTTGCGGGGGAGCGGCTCGATCAGGATGGTGACCCGGCGCTGCTCGGCGTGGGGCGCCACACCGGCCAGGCCCTCGATCAGATGCCGCGTGGCGGTTTCCCGGTTCACTCCGCTCGTCGTGCGGCGCTGCTGTGGCGAGCCGAACACCATGACGCCGTTGTCCGGTCCGTCTCCGGCCAGGTCGGCGCAAAGGTCGATGAGCAGGTCGACGTGGCGCCAGCTCTTCTTGCGCACCTCGGCGTTCGACGTGGTCACGTGCAGGCCCTTGGGAGCCAGAAGCAGCCAGTGCAGCCCGACGAAGCGCAGACCCTCGCCCGCCATGATCGAGCGGTACTCGCGGCGGCGGTCTTCAGGCAGCGCGGCCGGATCTTCGGCGAGCGTGAACGGCGCGATCTCGATCCCTTCGTAGCCGATGGCGCGCATCGACTTACAGGCGTCGGCGAACGACCAGCCCTTGTAGATTTCGTTGCAGATGGCGTGACGGAATCGATAGTTCATGTGTCCTCGTTCCTGCGGGCGAGAAAGATTCGGTGGCCGACCGGTACCGGGCAGCAATCCCTTCTTCAGTGTATGTCAGCCTGCCACCACATGCACCAGTTTCGGCGCGGGCGCCGGCGGACCGAGGATGTTGTCGCGAAAGCTCTCGAGCAACGTTCTCCGGATGAGGCGTCCGATCAGGGCGGCATCGAACTGCGCCAGGTCTTCGACGGCTGCGGAGAAGGCCTCGGGGCCGGCATTGACGCTGCCGACGACGCACCGGTTGCCGACGATCAGCCGGCGGAACGGAAACAGCCCCGGCGCGTCCGGCGCTCCGAGGATCACGGCGACGCCCAGCGGCGCCAGCAGCTCGATTCCGGCCACGGCGGAATCGGCCGCGCCGGTCGCTTCGATGACGATGTCGGCCTGGCGCGATCCGAGCTGGTGCCGGTATTCGATGCCGGCCTGGCCGAGCAAGACCGCGCGCGGATGGTCAGGCGGTTCGAGCGAATGGACGGCCACGGCGAGTCCGCGCCGCTGAAGCACCAGGGCCGCCAGGATTCCGATCGGACCGGCGCCGAGCACCAGGGCCGTGGCGGCGCCCGGCTCGTGCAGGCGCAGCGCCGTCGCCACCGCCTTCTCGACGACGCTGAGCGGCTCGATCAGCACGGCGCGCTCCGCCAGGGAGGCCGGCACAGGGACCAGGTCGTCTTCTTCATCGACGGCGTACTCGCACATGTAGCCGTGGAGGCCGAAGATGCCGCGCTCGCGCATCCCGGGGGAGATGCACAGGTCGCGCCGCCCGCGGGCGCAGGAGGGGCATGGCGGCCGGCACGGGCGGCGGACCATCGGCACGACCCAATCGCCGCGGCGCAGCCGCCGGACGGCCGCGCCGGCGGCGATCACTTGCCCGAGCGCTTCGTGTCCGATGACGAGGCGCTGCTCGCCCGGGGGCGGAAAGCCGAGCCGGAATGAGGCCAGTTCGCGGTCGGTCCCGCACACGCCGACTTCGTGGATTCGCACCAGAACTTGCGAAGGCGACCGGACCTCCGGTTCGGGTATCTGGCGGAGCGCCAGCTCCCGGATCTCGTAATCGAGTACGACCGCCCGCATCAGCCGCTCCGTTTCCGTCCGACCACGATCAGGGACAAGCCCGGCCAGGGCAGGAGGGGATCAATCCGCCGCCAGAGCCACACCGTCTTGTCGAAAGCCTTCAGCACCGGCTTGCTCAGGTTCTTGCGGCGCAGCACCGTGCTGTGGAGCCACCACGCGGGCACCGCGGCCTTGTTCAGGCTGTGGGCGGCTTCGATCTCCAGCCCTGCCGCCTCCAGCATCCGGCTGACGTCCTCGAGGCGAAACCGGCGCTGGTGCCCCATGCTGCGGTCGACCGTGCCGAACAGCCACGGACCGCGAGGGACGAGGACGATCAGGCGGCCGTCACCTTCGAGCAGATTCGCCAGCGCGCACACGGTCTGGCCGGGATCCGGCAAGTATTCGAGTACGTTCAGACACAAGACGGTTTCGAAGCACCGCGGCAGGGCGGCGAAAGAGTCCGGGCGGGCCGGGTCGAGCTGGACGACGGAGACGTTCGGCGTGCGCAGAAAGCGGTTTTTCAGCGCGTGCAGATAGAGGGGATCGCGTTCGGCGGCCACGTAGTGGAGCCGGCGGGCCATGAGCGGCCCCGTAAATGCGCCGAGGCCCGCACCGATCTCCAGAACGCGGTCGCCGAGATAGGGCCGGATCAGCCGCGTCATCCAGCGCACATACTGCGGTGTGCCCGTGAGGTTATTGAGCACGCCCCGGCCGTAGGGTTCGACGTAAAGGTCATCGATCAGCCAGAACCGGAGGATCGTCGAGAGCGCCTTGAGGCCGTCTTTCCAGCCGATCTTTTTACCTTCCTCATAAGAGCGGCCGTGGTAGCTGATCGGGACTTCATAAATGCGGAAGTTGCGCTTGGCGCACTTCATGGTGATTTCGGGTTCGAAGCCGAAGCGGTCCGACCGGATCGGGATGCTCTTGAGCAGTTCGGTGCGGAAGACTTTGTAACAGGTCTCCATGTCGGTCAAATGGAGGTTGCAAAACATATTGCAGATTCCGGTCAGTACCTTGTTGATCATCGAATGCCAGAACGGCAGCACGCGCCGCTGCGAGCGCACCAGAACGCGCGAGCCGAAGACGGCGTCCGCGTGACCGTCGAGCAGCGGACGCAGCAGCGCCGGATACTCTTCCGGATCGTATTCGAGGTCGGCATCCTGCACCAGACAGAAGTCGCCGGTTGCGTGTTCGATCGCCGTTCGTAGCGCCGCGCCTTTACCGCGGTTGACGGGGTGCCGGAAGAGGCGCACGGAGCGCTCTTCGGCGGCGATGCGCTCGAGGATCTCGCGCGTGCCGTCGGTCGAGCAGTCGTCGACCACGATCACCTCCCGCTCCATCGCTTCGGGCAAGGGCGCCGCCAGGACCCGGGCCAGACTCCGCTCGACGACCGTGCGCTCGTTGTAGACCGGCACGAGAATGGACAGCTTCATCGTTATGCTAGGCGCCCCGGTCCGGGTCCGCTACGCTGATACTCATGAAGTGGCTCGTTATTTCCTCCACTATAACCGCCCTTGCTGTTGCGGCTTCGCCGGAGACCGACTTCCGGGCGGGCGCGGCCCGGATCGACATCACGCCGCGCGAGGGCAGTGCGCTCACCATGAGCGGCTACGGCAACCGCACGGAAACGTTCAAGGAGATTCACGACCGGCTCCACGCGCGAGCCATCATCGCCGCAGCCGGCGAGACCCAAGTGGCGATCGTGGCCTGCGACCTGATCGGCTTCTCTCACGCGCTCTGGGAGAGACTGGCGGGACGAATCGCGGCCGCAACCGGGATTCCGCGCGATCACATCCTGCTCGCCGGCACGCACACCCACGGCGGTCCGGCGCTCGGCAATTACCCGTCGGAGCCGCCGAGCGAGGCCCGCGCGGCGTATCTTGAGAAGCTCGAAGACAAACTGGCCGCCGTAACCGCTGAGGCCAAGGCCAATCTCCGTCCGGCGCGCGTGGGATTCGCAACCGGCAAGGCCAACGTCAACATCAACCGCCGCGCCCGGATGGCCGCCGGCGACTGGTGGCTCGGTCTCAACCCGGACGGCCCTTCCGACAAGACCGTCGCCGTCGTCAAGTTCGAATCCCTCGACGGCGAGCCCTTTGGAATGCTGATCAATTACCCGGTGCACGGCACCGTGCTCGGCCCGCGGAACCTCGCGATCACGGCCGATCTGCCGGGCGCCACCTCGCGCTTCGTCGAGCAGCACTACGGCGACCGTCTGGTGGCGGTGTGGACCGCCGGCGCCTCGGGCGACCAGGATCCGATCTATCGTGTCGGGACGGATTTCGACCTGTGCGCCGCGCTGGCTAGAATCCTCGGTGAGGAAGTCGTGCGCGTGGCCGGGGCCGTTCGCGCGGCGCCGGTGGCGCGCCTGGCGGCGGCCCAGCGGGTGGTAACCTGTCCGGGAAAGAGGAGCGCCGACGGGGTGCGGCGCCGGCCGGACGGCCGCTACGAGTTCGTCGACGCGGATCCGGTGGACATTCGCTTGTCCTTGCTGAAGCTCCACCACATTGCGATCGCCGGCGTCTCCGGGGAAGTCCTGACCCGAATCGGCGAGCGCCTGAAGGCCGAGTCGCCGCTGGCGCGTACGATTCTGGTGACGCACGCCAACGGCTCGAGCGGTTACTTGCCCGACGACGCCGCCTACGACCAGGTGAGCTACGAGATTGTTGCCAGCCGGGTCAAGCGCGGCTGCGCCGAAACCGCCATCGTCGGCGGATTGCTC
>JBBIMZ010000033.1:3715-13477 GCA_037444135.1 Solibacteraceae bacterium | reverse complement strand
GAAGCGAGGGGCTTTGAACCCGCCGAAAAGCAAGTCCAGGTGGAATGGGACCAGCGCGTCGATCTCGTCTTCCGGTTGCGACCGCTGGGGGAAGAGAAGCAGAGATGAGGAACGCGATTTTGGTTTCGGCATTTCTGTTGCTGGGCGCCGGTGCGCTTCCGGCCGTGTTCGGGCAAGACCCGATGGCGCCTCGCGAGCCCGGCAAGCCGGGCGGCTACAAGGTCTATCAGAAGCGGGAGAAAGAGCCGGACAACAGCCGCTCGGTCCAGGGCAAGGTCCTCGATCCGGCCAATGAGGTCGTTCCGGGCGCCGTCGTCCAGCTCAAGGATGTCAAGACGCTTCGCGTGCGTTCCTATATTACGCTCGAGGACGGTTCCTATCAGTTCCACGGGCTCAGTCCGGACACCGAGTACGAGCTGAAAGCGACGCACGAAGGGCGTGAGAGCAAGACGCGCCGCCTGACCGTTTACGACTCACGTAAGAAGGCGAACATCGATCTTAGGTTAGAACCAAAGGGGTAACCGGCTTCGGGCCGGTCCGGGACACAGAAAGGAGAGGAACAGCTATGAAGCGTATTTTGGGAGTCACGTTTTGTCTCAGCCTGCTGCTCGCCGGGACGCTGGCGGCCGAGCTTCGGGTCGGCTCGACGGTGAACGATTTCGCGTTGAAAACAGTGGACGGCAAGGAGGTCAAGTTCTCCGAGCTGTCCGGTGACGTCACCGTGGTGACGTTCATCGCCACGCAGTGCCCGATCTCGAACGACTACAACGAGCGGATGAAGTCGATCTACAACGACTACGCGGCCAAGGGGGTCAAGTTCGTCTTCATCAACTCGAACAACACCGAACCGGCCGCGGAAGTCAAGCAGCACGCCGCCACGCATGGCTTTCCGTTCCAGGTCTACAAAGACCCGGGCAACGTCGTGGCCGACCAGTTCGGCGCCCAGTTCACTCCGGAGGCGTACGTGATCAAGGGCGGCAAGCTCGTCTATCACGGGCGCATCGACGACGCCCGCAAGGGCGAGATCAAGGACCATAGCCTGAGGAACGCCCTCGACGCCGTGCTCGGCGGCAGGGCGCCCGCGGTGGCCGAAACGAAAGCGTTCGGCTGCACCATCAAGCGCGTCAAGGCGTCGTGAGGCTGCTGGTCGCGCTGTTGTTGTCGGTGAGCGCGGTACAAGGGGCTGCGCTCACCGAACTGCTTCCTTACGACGAGGCGGTCCACAAGAAGCTCATCGGAGAGAGCCGCGGCAAAGTTCTGCTGATCGATTTCTGGGCGACGTGGTGCGCCCCCTGCCGCGAGGAGATGCCGCTGCTTGTGGCGCTGGAAAAGAAGTACCGGGCCAAGGGCCTGCGCCTGGTGACGGTCTCGGCGGACGAGGAGGAGGACCGCGCGGCAGCGCTCAAATTCCTCCAGCAGCATGGCGTCGGCGGTCCGGCCTACCTCAAGAAAGTCGCCGACGACGACCGCTTCATCACCTCGGTCGACAAGACCTGGAGCGGCGTCTTGCCCGCGCTGTTTCTGTTCGACCGCCAGGGCAAGCTCGTGCGGCGCTTCGATGGCGAAACCGACATTCGCACGATCGAAACAGCAATCCAGGCCCTACTCTGAGCGGGCTCACTTGATCGTGACCCAGATCGGCGAGCTCCAGGCCATCTGATCGTCGGCCTGGATCAGGCGGACGTAGTAATAGTTCTCGGCGCGGTCGGCGGCGCGGGCGTCGCTGAAGGTGAACTCGACCTCCTGCTGCATGGGCTGGCTCGTGTGGACGAAGGTGTTGTTCTTGATGATGTCGATCTGACGGATCGGCGCGGTGCCGATCGCCTTCACCCACAGCGAGAACCCGCTGCCGGTGGTGACGATGTCGCCCTGGAGGTGCTCGGCGCCGTCGCGGGTGTGCAGCCGGTAGTCGAGGATGATATTGTCGGTCGCGCCGTACGAGTGGCGCCGCTTCATCGCCGCCAGCAGTCCTTCCCTCGTGAACTCTTCGGCGAGGGTGCAGGCGTAGGAGATGTGGGTGGAAAGATGATCCGACGAGGCCTGCACGCCGAGTTTGTAACCTTTGGCCCAGGCGTTCCAGACGAACCCGGCGGGGCGGAAGCCGCCCGGCGCCCCGGTGAGCTTGCCTCCCCAGGCCGCTTTCGGAGCGCCCTCGTATTCGGCTGACACGCGGTCGCCCTGATAGATCTCCACGAGCGGCTCCACCTCCGGGTCATTGTCGCGCCAGTCCGTGCCCATGCCGGTCGCCGAGGTATGGGAGATGGCGATGCCATCGTACTTGCGCAGGTAGTCGTAAAGGGCCTGGGCGCCGGTCTGAGCCTTCATCTCCTCGGCGGGAATCGGCAGCGTAGGGTTGCCGCGGCGGGCAAAGATGACGTTGCGGTGGCCGTTGGGATACGGGACGCTGCGCTCGTAGCCGAACAGCGGCACGAAGCGGTCGGAGACCAGAAGCAGATCGGCCATCTGCTGGAGCAGCCAGTTGATGTATTCGACGTCCGGTCCGCCGGCGCCGTTGTGATCGCTCACCATCAGGAAATCCAGCGAGGCGGCGTCGATGGCGTACCGGTAGGTGTCGATCAGGCTGCCGTCGTTGTTGCCGTCCATCGAGTATTCGGTGTGGCGGTGCGTGTCGCCGCGATAGATGCGGTAGGTCTTGCCGCCGGACCGGATCTCGTAACCGCGAATGCGGGCCAGGTCCTGCGCCTCCCTCGGATGCAGCGGAAACGTCGGGATTTCCCCGGTGACGCGCCGCTGGAGCCGCGCCTCCCGGGGAGGCCTGCCGAGAGCGGGAATGCGGGCCGCGTAAACGTCAGCTCGCTGGAAGAGGAATTCGGCGTAATCGCGGTTGTCCATCGGCCAGGCAAGATAGAGGCGGCCTGCGCCGTCGGAGACCAGACCGGAACGCATGTCCGTCCGACCCTGACTGAACGGCACGGCCACGGGCTCCATCCAGCGGTCGCCCTCGAGCGTGGTGAGGTACAGCTCCCAGGCCGCCCGGTGCATCGGAGCGTCGCTCGGCGTGTCCGGAATGCGAGGGCGCCGGTGGCGGAACGCGAGCCATACGCGGCCCTTGCCGTCGTGGGCGAGCTGAGGCATGTCGTTGTAGTGGCGCAGTTCGGCCGGCAGCGCCTGCTCGATGTCGGGCGGCTCCTGCCACGTGGCGCCGTCGAAGACCGCGAGCGCCAGCCAGCGATCTTGGTACAGCCGCGTGCCTTGCCGGTTCAGTAGGAAGCCGGTGTCTTTGCCCCACTGTGTGCCGCTTTCGTTCCAGGCCGCCCAGAGGCGGTCCCGGGCGTCGCAGGCCAGGCTCACATGCGCTTCGAACTTCGGCGTGGCGGCGACCGGAAGGACGTCGCCCCACTTGCCGGCTTCGAACCGGCGGGCGACGACGTCATAGTTCCCTGCCTCGTACGTGTCCCAAGCCACCCAGACGCGGCCTTTCGAATCGGCGGCGATCGCCGGCTCCCAATCGTTGGCCGGCGATTCGGAGATGCGCTCCTCTTGCGACCAGGAGCTGCCGTCGAAGCGGCGAACGAAAATGTCGGACCTGCCGTTGCGGAAACCCTGCCAGGCCAGCCACAGATTGCCTGCCGAGTCGGCCGCCAGGGCGGGGAACAGATCCGGCTGCGGCGCCGTCGTCAGGCGCTCGATTGCGGACCAGGAGGCGCCGTCGAAGCGGCGGCCGTACAGATCCCAGTTTTCCTTCACCCGCGCCGACCAGACCAGCCAGACGCCGCCCTTGCCGTCACGCCCGGCTTTGACCAGGAAGATGTCGTCGTGGCTTTCCGAGACTTTGACGGGTTCTTCCCAGGCCGAGCCGGTGTGGCGCCTGGCCATCACCTGATTCTTCCAGCCGGCGTAGGCCACCCAGGCCGCCCAGACTTGCCCGCCGGGCAGCGCCACAAGCGTTGCGAAATCGTTCTGGTAGTCGCGGCTCGAGATCGTTTGCGCGGTTGGCACGCGGTCGACGACCGCGCCGCCATCGAGGAAGCGCCGGGCGGCGCCGGGGGCGAGTTCGAACGGACGCACTTCGAAATTGCCCTGCGGCGTCGTGATCCGCACGCGCGTGCCGCCGCCGCCCCGGACGTCGACGATGACTCCGGTGGGATTGACATACGGCTGGGGAGCCGCCGTCAGCTCCGGTTCCCAGGCCCGTTTCTGGAAGTTCGCGCCCGCGCGCGTCGCCAGTTTCCAGGCCGCGCCTTCGAGGCGGTCCTCCGGGTGAGGCCGCCAAAGGCGCAAGTCCAGGAGTTGGCCGCCGGAGACGCTGAGCGAGCCGTCCCAGCCTCGCGGCTCGGCGTCGGCGAGGCCGAACCGCACGCGAAACGAGACGACCGAGTCGTCGGCGAGCGGAAGCGAAACCGGTGACTGGGTCAACACGCGGCCGGCGGGGCGAAGCAGCAGCACGAGCGCGCCGGCGGCCAGCAGGAGGAATCCTCGCCGTCTCATCAGCACCTCCGCTGCTCATGATACACGGACTCGTGTATACTCGACTCGTATCGCTACTAACAAGGGGCTGATCATGTCTCAACTGACTCGACGCGATTTTCTGAAGGGCGCCGTGGCGGCCGGGACTGTCGCGGCCGGCGGTTCGCTGGTTCCGGCTCAGGCGGCCCGGCGCTCGGCCACCGACTGGGTGCCGCTGGGCAAGTCCGGCGTCCAGGTGACCCGGCTGGCGTTCGGCACGGGCACGTTCGGCGGGCGCGTGCAGCGCGAGCTCGGACAGGCCGAGTTCACGCGGCTGGTGCGCCACGCCTACGACCGCGGCATCCGGTTCTTCGAATCCGCCGACGCCTACAACGAGATGCACGAGATGCTCGCGGCGGCGCTCAAGGGACTGCCGCGGGATTCCTACCGCCTGATGACCAAGTACCGGTTGCGCGAGACGGCGGATCCGAAGGAGACGATCGACCGCTTCCGCCGCGAGCTCAACTCGGAGTATTTCGACATCCTGCTGCTGCACTGCGTGCGGACGCCGGACTGGCCCGAGCAGTTCGCGCGGCTGCGCGACGTCTTCTCCGAGGCCAAAGAGAAGAAGATTATCCTCGCGCATGGCGCCTCCTGCCACGGCCTGCTGCCGCTGCGGGCGTTCCCGGGCAATCCGTGGCTGGACGTGGCGCTGCTGCGCATCAACCACAACGGCACGCGCATGGACACGCTGCGCGGCGGCGAGGGCGAGGAGAAGGGCGATGTCGACGAAGTGGTGGCGCACATCCGCAAGATCCACGCGCAGGGCACGGGCGTGATCGGCATGAAGCTGATGGGCGAGAGCCGCTTCACCGACCCGGAGCAGCGCGACGCCTCGCTGAAGTTCGTCATGAAACTCGGCGCCGTCGACGCGGTGACCATCGGCTACAAGTCCACCGCCGAGATCGACGAGGCCATCGAGCGCATCAACCGGCACTTGAACTCCTGAACGCAGAGTGCGGCGCCGCGCGGTGGGAGTCGCCGGCGGGAGCGGGAGGCGTCCCCGGCCGTCCGCGAGGCGCGGCCCGGCCCAGATCTCCGGAAGGGCTCCCAAGGGCTAGGTGGGAAAGTTTTTCGTAATTTCTTTCGTAATTTCTCTTGACTTTCTGCACTGGGTAGTGTATACTGCACTTTCTGCTGGGTAAACCTGTAAACCTAAGGTAAAGTCCTAATTCATTGGGAGCGCCGGGCATCTCACGTCTCTAGACGGGGGGAGGGGAACTTCACAAGGAGGAGAATTCACGACTATGAGCTGGATAACCGGTCTTGCTCTCCGCCTGTGCGGCCGGAGGGCGGTTGCGAGCCTGACGCCTGTCGGGCTGTTGTTGCTGTGCGGCGGGCTGTTCGCGCAGGGCGGCTCGGACCCCCTGCACACGGTAGTGTTCAGCGACGGCCGCGTGGGCGGAATCGAGGCGTTGTCGTCGGCCGAAGCCGAACTGGCGAAGAGTTCAAGGACGGACCCGTTTCGGGGCTCCGGTTCGCTGAGTGCGGCCGACCGGGCGGAGTCGCTGCGCGGATTCCTCCCGAGCGCCGGGGAACTCGGAGGCCTGCCGCCGCTGCTCGGGGGACCGGACGCCGAGTCGATCATCGGCGTCGACACGCGGATGCGCGTGGCCGACACGAGGCCGTTTCCGGCGAGAGCGACGGCGCTGATCACGTTCGACGGCGGCGGGTGGTGTACCGGGTGGTTCTACCGGCCGAACGTCGTGGCGACGGCGGGCCAGTGCGTGCATACCGGAGGATCGAAAGGCGTCTGGAGGCGCAATGTGCGCGTCTGGCCGGGTTACGACGCCGGCGCGGCGCCCTACGGCTCGTACCCGGCCAAGTGGACGGCCGCGGTCCTGGGATGGACGCGGGATGCGAATGAGCGGTACGACTACGGCGTGATCAAGCTCTACAGCAACGTCGGAAACACGGTCGGCTGGTACGGGTTGTGGTGGCAGAACGGGAGCCTGAACGACACGGGAGCGGAGTTGATGGGCTATCCCGGTGACAAGTCGCCGCGCCAATCGATGTGGGTTGCGGGGGACAAGGTGCGCGTGACAAGCGCCGAACAACTCTTCTACTTCACCGATGCCGTTCAGAGCGGCGGCGCGGTCTGGACCGACGACCGGCCCGCCGGCAGCAGCGTCTGTGGCGGAGGTCCCTGCGCCTTCGCCATCCATACCTTGGGGCCGCATCCCGGACCGGCTCCGCACAACACCCACAACCACGGGACGCGGATCACCTACCCGGTGTACATCAATCTGCTCATCTGGTCATTGAACCTGTAGCAGGTCGCCGGCACGGGCGTCGATTGGGTCTGAGTTCGGGCCTTGCGGCGAGGCCGAGTTGAGAAAGGAGGGGGAAATTCCATGCGATGGATAGCAGATGGCGCAATGCGCCTGAGGGGCAAGCCGGCCATGGGAACGGTCGCGATGATTATGGCGCTCTCGGCGGGCGGGGGAAGCGCTTCGGCTCAGAGCGGCGGGAGCCAATTCGGACGAGTAGTCTTCAATGACGGCCGCGTCGAAGAAGTCCGCGTCCTGTCCGCGGCCGAGCTGCGCCGCTCAGCCATCCAGCCCTTTCGGGGCACCGGTTCGCTGAGTGCGGCCGACCGGGCCGAGTCGCTGCGCGGCCTGATCCCGACGGCGGCGGAACTCGAGGGGCTGGCTCCGCTGAGCGGCGTGCCGGGGATCGAAGCCGTGATCGGCACCGACACCAGGGTGACGATCCGAGCGACGAACCTCTATCCGGTGAGGGCCACGGCGCTGGTGACGGCCGTAATCGGTCGTAGGAGGGTCGCGTGTACCGGGTTCTTCTACGGGCCGGATGTGGTGCTCACACACGGCGACTGCCTTTACGCCTTTTTCGGGAAATGGGCCACGAACGTGCAGGTCTGGCCAGGGTATTACGCCGGCGTCGCTCCTTACGGTTCCTACCCGGCCAAGTGGATATCGGTTTCGCCCGCCTTATTCTCCAACAACAATCACTTTCGCGTATACGGCGCGGTAAAGCTCAACACGAAAGTGGGTAACGCGGTGGGCTGGTACGGGGTGCTGGCGACGGACCCGTCCTTAGAAGTCGCGAACGTCATCACCTACGACGCTGATAAGAAACCGCATTTCGCATCAGGCGTGGTGCAGCTCACTGACGCCGAGACCGTGTACTATCGGACTGACACGTCTCCGTCTTTGTCACCCGGTGGACCGGCGTGGGCCGATCGACCTGCGGGGAGCCCCGGGTGCGCCAACGGACCTTGCGCCTTCACGCTCCACATGTTTCCGCCTCACAATTGGGGACCGAACAATCCGCACAGCATCTTCAACCATGGTGCGAACTTCGCTAACCCCACTGTTTACAGCGAGCTCTTGTATTGGTACAACAAGCCATAATCCAGTTCGTCGCAGCACCGCTTTGGCCGACCGTGGGATCGGCCGCATCATCGCGAGTCGAGCCAGCCGCCGGCGCGGAGCCATTGCTCGCACAGGCGCGGCCAGCCTGAGACCGGGTCCGCGGAGGGGCGGAGACCGTAGCCGTGCCCGCCGCGCAGAAAGACGTGGAGTTCGGCGGGCACGCCGTACTTTTTGAGCTCCGCCAGCAACAAGGCGGCCTGAGCGCCCCGGTTCTCGTCGTCGTAGGTGACGGTCATGAAAACCGGGGGCGTCTGTGCGCTCACTCGTACGAGCGGGCTCAGCCTCAGCGGCTCCTGAGGATCGCCGAGGTAGGCGGCGTAGATCGGGATGAGGAAGTCAGGACGGCAACTGAGCCGGTCCGCCTCGTCGACGGGCTCGTAGGTTTGCTCGTCCCAGTGCGTGCCCGCCAGGACCGTGAGATGGCCTCCGGCGGAGAAGCCGAGCATGCCGAGACGGTCCGGATCGATGCCCCAGTCCCGGGCGTGGCGCCGCGCGAGCCGGATCGCGCGCTGAGCATCCTGAAGAGGCGCCGCGTGCGGACGGTCCTTGTCGCGGCGCGGCACGCGGTATTTGAGCAACACGGCGGTGACGCCGATCGAGTTGAGCCAGGCGGCCACTTCCGTGCCCTCGAGGTCCCAGGCGAGGATGTTGTAGCCGCCGCCGGGCGCAACCAGCACGCCCGCGCCGGTAGGACGGGCGGCGCGAAACAGCGTGATGCTCGGTTCGGTGACGCCCGTGAGGCGTTTCACCGGGCGCTGGCCGGGTTTGCCGGGCTCTTCCCGCTCCGGGCCGAAGTCGGCGGTCTCGCCAGGGGCGCGTCCCGGCCAGAGCTTTAGCGTGAGGTCGGCGGCCGGCAAAGCCGCCGGGAGCAGGAGCAGGGAAAGAGCGAACACAGAGCGGCGCATAGCGTTCCTTCCAGTCTAGTGAGATACAATCGACGGCGGCGCGCAGGAGGCGCCGGGTGATGGAGCAGCGATCGAGTTCCCGCAGGGAGTTTCTGAAGTCTTCGGCGGCCTGGTTGCCGGCCACGGCGGTCTTCGCCGCCGGGAGCGACACCATCCGCGTGGGCGTGATCGGGTGCGGCGGCCGCGGCACGGCGGCGGCGATGAACGCGATGAACGCCGACAAGGGTGTGCGCATCGTGGCGATGGCCGACATCCGCCGCGACCGCATGGAGGAAAGCCGGGCCGAGCTCAAGGTGAAATATCCGGATCAAGTCGACGTGCCCGACGACCGGCTGTTTGCCGGCTTCGACGCTTACAAGCACGTCATCGAGGCCTCCGACGCCGTGATCATCGCCAACGCCGCCAAATTCCACCCGATGCATCTGAAGGCGGCGGTCGAGGCGGGCAAGCATGTCTTTGTCGAAAAGCCGCACGCCATCGACCCGGCCGGCGTGAAAGTCGTGCGGGCGGCCTGCGAGCTGGCGCGGCAAAAGCGCCTGTGCGTGGTCTCCGGGCTCCAAAGCCGGTATCATCCGGGCTACCGCGAAACGCTCGAGCGCGTGCATGCGGGCGCCATCGGCGAGATCGTCGCCATCCAGGAAACCTGGCTGCGGCCGCCCTACGTGCTCCGCGAGCGCAAGCCGGGTATGAGCGAGCTCGAGCACCAGGCGAGCAACCAGTATCACTTCCACTGGCTCTCGGGCGACGATGTGCCCCAGACGCTGATTCACAACCTGGACCGCGCGCGTTGGGCGATGCGCGAAGCCTCGCCCGTGCGCGCCTGGGGGATGGGCGGGCGCTCGAGCCTGCGCGGTGAAATTTACGGCAATGTCTTCGACCATCACGCCGTGGTTTACGAGTTTGCCGGCGGCGTGCGGATCTATGCCTATTGCCGCACCATCGACAACTGCTACAACGAGAACTCCAGCCTGCTGATCGGCGCCAAAGGCCGCTGC
>JBBIMZ010000033.1:392-3705 GCA_037444135.1 Solibacteraceae bacterium | reverse complement strand
TCAGGGCGAAACGAACTGGCAACATCCGGGCGGCACGTCGAAGAATCCGGCCTACGATCTGGAGCACGTGACGCTGTTCCGGGCGATCCGCGCCGGTGAGGCGCTCAACAACGGCGACTACATGGTGGCGAGCACCTTGACGGCCATCATGGGACAGATCGCCTGCTACAGCGGCAAAGAGGTGACCTGGGACCAAGTATCGGCGTCCGACTTCTACTATCCGCCGCGGCCGGAAGAGGTGCGGCCGGGCACGGAGCCGCCGGTCAAGCCGGGGCCGGACGGCATCTATCCGGTGCCGTTCACGCCGGGCGTGTCGCGCCTGCTGTGAGCCTGCGCGGCTTATTCGGCTCCACGGCCGTGGTGCGACGGCAGTTGCCGGGGGAGCTACTCTGGTAAGTGTCGCGCCGCCGGGTGCGGCGCTTGCGGCCGATGGCTTGTCTGCTGATCCTGTTACTCCTGCAAGGCACCCCGGACCTGCGCCGGCACGTCGAAGCGGGACTTCGCGCCAGGCAGGCGGGCGACTGGGAGAAGGCGATTCGGGAATTTCGGACGGTAGTTGACCTGGCGCCCGGCCTGGCGGCCGCCCACGTCAATCTGGGCGCTGCTTACCTGGAAAGCAAGGATTACGCGGCCGCCACGGCTTGCCTGCGGCGGGCGCTCGAGCTCGACGCCAACTTGCCCGGAGCGCATGCGATGCTCGGGACCGCCCTGCTTGCTCAGGGCTACGCCCGCGAGGCGATCCCGCATCTTGAAAAGGGAGAAGCGCACGATCTTCTGGGCGTTGCGCTGCTCGAAGCGGGCCGTGCCCGGGAAGCGCTGGACCGGCTGGAACCGGTTCTCCAAGAGCGTCCGGGAGATCCCGACTTGCTCTACTATGTGGCGCGGGCGCACGCGGAGCTGTCGCGGCAGGTGTTCGCCAAGCTCCGCCGGGAACATCCCGATTCGGCGCGCACCCATCAGGTTCTGGGAGAGGCGCACGCGGCGCGGGGAGACCGGGCGGCCGCCGAACGCCACTATCAGGCCGCCTTGCAGGCCCGGCCTGAGCTGCACGGCGTGCATTTCGCCCTCGGGGAGTTATGGCTCGCCTCCGGCGATTATGAGAAGGCGGAGCCGGAGTTCCGAGCCGAAACGAAGCTGGCGCCCGGGTCAGCCGCGGCGCACTACAAGCTCGGGGTCGTTCTCGCCAATCTCGGGCGCCTTCGCGAGGCCGTGACGGAACTGGATCTGGCTAACGCGCTCGAGCCCGGCATGCCCGAAACGCTGCTCGAGTTGGGGAAGGCTCAAGCCGCTTCCGGCGAGGCGGAGGTCGCCGAGAACGCGCTCCGGCGGGTGATCGCGCTCGAGCCCGAAAGCTCGCTCGCCGAATCGGCTCACTTCGAATTGGCTCAGCTCTACCGGAAGCTGAACCGCAGTGCGGAAGCGGCGATCCATTTGCGTGAGTTCCTGAGGCTACGGGCCGCGCGCAAGTAGCCGCGCTATCGCCCATCGCCTACGGGGGCGCCTGCCTCGGCCCGGGCGGCGACCGCGGCGGGACGCTCGGCGGCGTAGAGCCGGCGGTAGATCTCGGCGTTGCGCAGCACGGTGGTGACGTAGTTGCGCGTCTCGCTGAACGGAATCGTCTCGATGTACTCAGCCGGCTCGCGATATTCGGCCCAGTGCAGCCACATTCGCGCGCGTGACTGGCCCGCGTTGTAAGAGGCCAGGGCGGCCTCCACGTGCCCCTCCAGGCTATCGACGAGTTTGCGGAAGTAGTAAGTGCCCAGGTTCAGATTCACTTCCGGATGGCGCAACATGGACACGGCGAAGCGGCGTAAACCGAGTTTCCGCGCCAGCTCGCGTCCCGTCGAGGGAAGAACCTGAGTCAGGCCGACCGCCTTGGCGCGCGAGACGGCTTTGGCGTCAAACTCCGACTCCTGGCGGATGAGGGCGGCGAGAAAGTAAGGGTCCAAGTCGCGCAGCCGGGCGAAGCGCTCCAGGTGCTCTTTGTAATAAAGCGGGTAGGCGAGCCGCCAGAACTCCTCCGGGGCCGCCTCGAAGGGCATCCAGAGGTAACCGGGCGCCAGACCCTTGATGTAGCGGATGCTCTTGCCGAACTCCCCGCCGCGGGCGGCGCTCCGGGCCAGTTCCATGGCCAGCAGCGGCCCCTGGGCGTCCGTTCGGGCGCCGAAGCGCAATTCGGTTTCCGCCCAACTCTGCAGGCCCGCCGAGGCCAGCAGGCGCGCGCGCCCCAGGCGAAACTGCGTCGTCCGCGTAGGCTGGAAGTCAAAGGCGTGCGATCGCGGCGGAAATCGGATTTTTTCGAGAAAACGCTTCACCTCGGACGAAGGCGCCGCCGCGGCCAGCTCGACCGCTTGAAGCCGGCTTTCGGCAAGGGTGGCGTAGTAGTGGTTGGGGTACTCGCGGATGAGTTCCTCGAACCAGGCGCGGGCCGCCGCCGGATCGCCCGAGAACTGGGCCAAGCGGCCCAGATAATAAAGCGCGGCATCGGCCTTCTCGGAAGCCGGAAAGCGCCGCAGGTGCTCCTCGAGTAGAGCCTTGGCGCCGGGTTTCCGCGACAGATACGCCGCCCAAGCGACCTTCCAGTGGCAGTAAGCGGCCTGGGAACTCTCCGGGAAGCCGTCGGCGCAAGCGCGGAAGATCGGTTCGTAGCGCGAGACATCGTTCTGGAGAAGGTAGTGGTTGCCGACAGCCACCAACGCCTCCAGCCGCCACGGGGACCGGGGGTAACGGGCGGTGAGCTGCTCGAGCGCGGCCAGCATCTCGGAGGTCCGGCCCAGGCGCCGCGCGCTGGTCAGCAGGTAATAGAGCCGCTCGGCGTCGGCCTCGGGACTGGTCACCCGGAGCGCCGCCAGCCATTTCAGGGCGGTGGCATCCTGGCCCCGCAGGTAGCGGACCCGGCCCAGCCACACGCGGGCCCGGTCGCGCGCCGCGCCGGTGAGAGTCTCGGACATCCGTTGGAGTTCGCTCCGGGCCCGCTCGTAGTCTTTAGCGGCGAGCAGCTTGTCGACCCGAGTGAACCGCATGTCGGGCTTCACCGGCGGATAGCGCCCTCCCAGCCGCTGTCTGAGGCGCGAGAGGGCGGCCGCCGCCCGTCCGGCTTCCGAGGCGGTAGGGTATTCGTGATAGATCCGCTGGTAAGTCCGAGCTGCTTCCGCCAGATCTCCGGATTTCTCCAGCCCCTGCGCCAGCAGCTCCAGGCCGGCGGGCTGGGGCAGTTCGGCGGCGTTGTCGCGCAGTAGCCGCACGGCCCGCGCTGGATCGCCGCTTTCCAGGTGAATTCTCGCCGCCAGCAGCAGGGCCGGTACGCGGAGCG
>JBBIMZ010000033.1:0-303 GCA_037444135.1 Solibacteraceae bacterium | reverse complement strand
AGCCGGTGTAGTCTTGAAGGCTGGTCAAGCGCTGCCCGGCCTGGCGCAGCAAGCCGATCGCCTCGCGGGGGGCGCGGCCGTCGGCTTCGACCGAGCCGACAACCAGTTGGGCCAGGGCGGCTTCCTGACCGGGTCCCCGGGAGGCGGCGTATCGCAGCAGCGCGGCCTTGTTGGCCGGCGTCGGGTTCTTGAGGAAGGCCGCGCCGAGCGCCTCAAGCGATGCCCCGGCCGCCGAAGCGACCAGCGTCCCCAGGACCAGCAGCGGCGCCAGTCTAGACCAGCGGACCCGGATAGTCTGATCCC
>JBBIMZ010000032.1:8135-13579 GCA_037444135.1 Solibacteraceae bacterium | reverse complement strand
GGCGGTGCGTCATGGCGGCAAGGCTTCCCGGTCCAATTTACTCTCTTTGGAGGCTCATCGGGCGGCCGTGATCTCAAACAGGCGGTACTCGTAGCCGTCGAGCGCGGTCAGCAGCGTGCCGTCGGTGAGCGCGGCCTCCGGCGCCTCGATCGTCTGGCCGGTCTTCGCGTCCTTGATGGCCAGGCGCGCGGCCGCCGATCCGAGCGCCTCCGGGCGCACGCGCCAGACCACATTCGGGCGCTTCTCCGGCGAGGTGTTCGACAGCACGACGAGCGCCTGTTCCGGAGAGGAGTACAGCGCACCGTAGACGTCCTCCCAGGAAGTGCGCACGGCGCCCGACAGGGCGTCGCGAAGCCGGTAGTTCTCCAGCCTATAAGGCAGGAAGGCGCGGAACAGCTTCAGCGTCTCCTCGTAGACGCCGTCGCCCGTACCGCCCGACCAGGGGAACATGCCGAGCACGACCAGATGGGCGATGTTGCGCCGGTTGCGCTCGAGGGCCATGTCTTTGCGGTAGGAGGGGCAGGGCGAGCGCATGATGCTTTCCGCAAGGACGGTGACGAGGGGCACCTCCTCCATTGTCATGAGCTTCTCGGCGCCGGAGATCTCCTCCATGTTGACGACCAGGTCGGCGAAATTCTCGAAGGCGATCGAGGGCATCTTGCCGTAGATGTGCAAAATCAGCGTGCCTTTGCCGCCCAGCAGCCGCCGCGTCCAGGCGAGCAACTCGATGACGCCGTCGGTGCCGAGGTGCAGATTCGGGTTGTGCCGCTTGTTGGTGCAGGCGAGCGACATGACCCAGTCGAAATAGATGCCGTCGAAGCCGAGCTCGCGGTAGGCCTGCTCGATGTCGCGCTTTCTCCGTTCGAGCCAGCCCGACTGCGGGCACATCTGCGCGCCGAACTCGCCTTTGCGGACCAAGTTGTGGAAGACCGTCCCGGCCTGATCGACCGTGCGGGCCCAGGCGGCCTCGTTCTCCGCATAGCCCTGGGCCTTCGGGTGGAATTCATGGATCGAGAAGTAGGGAACGACACGGATGTTGTACCTGCGGCAGGTGGCGATCACGCGCCGCACCTCGGCCATGCCCGCGGCGTCGTAGGGCGGCCAGGCGCCATCGTGCCAGAAGTTTTCGTCCTCGGCGTAGTCGTTGTGCAGGCGCACGATGTTGACGCCGCTCGCGGCCCACTTCTTGATCTCCTCGTCCGACGGCCAGGGGTGATTGCCGAAGGAGAGGTGGCGCCACCGGCGGTCGGCCTTCTCGACGATGCGCGGCAGGCCGAGCCAGAAGCGGAAGGTGCGCTCGCCCTGGGCGATGCGGAGCGGGCGGGGCGTGTGGAGCGGCTCGAGCGTGATCTCGATGGCGTCTCCGGCCGGACGGGCTTCGTAGCGCCCGGCGCCGCCGCGGCCGGTCAGGCCGGACTCCCAGACGGCCAGGTCGCTGCCCATGGTGATGTCGAAGCCTTCGCGCCCGCGGCCGAAGAACAGCAGATAGACGGGCGCGTGGTGCTCGGAAAAGAGCGGCCCGGCGCCCGGGCCCGCTTTGCCGAAGACGGCCGGCGCCATCTTTCGCCGGTCCGGATCGTCAGTGAGGCCGACGCGCAGGCCCCACTCGCTGAGCCGGCGCCGCACGGCGCAGGAGCCGATGCCCACGCGCGAGGCGGTGACGTCCTCGAGGAACCGGAGCTTGTGGTCGACGCGGGCGAGGAACGGCGAGAGCGTCCAGACCGTTTCGAAGGCGACGGGCGCGGGCCGGCGGCCGGCGTCCCCCATCCGGCCGGAGAACTCGAGGCGGAGGACGTCGCCTTGCCGGGAGGAGCGGAACTCGACCTGCGGCGCGCGCGCCGCCTCCCAGGCGCCGACGTAGGTGCGCCACGGCCGCACGAGCAGGTTCTCGCCGCTGCCGTGGGGAAAGACGATCGTGTCCAGGACGCCGCCGCTGCGCAAGTCGAAGCTGAGCCGCCAGTAGTCGCTCACCACCGTGACGCGCTCGCCGGCGACGCTCTCGAGGCGAATCGAGCCGCCGCCCGGCGCCTGAAGATCGGTCTCTTGCGCCATGCCGGCGGCCAGCACGATACTCACCGCGACGAGTGCTTTAGAAGCCATCGGCGATTAGCATATCACTGGAGCCGCATCTCCGGTTCGGCGCGACGCCCGCGGCGCCGGCGCACCGGGTGGCCCGCTCGGCGAGTTTGCTATACTGCCGTCGAGGTTCCGCAGGCGCGCCATGACGGGGGAGTACGTTTGCGGCTAGCGCTCTTGGCGCTGCTGCGGCTGTCGATGGCCGTGGCGGGCGCGGCGGGGCCCCCGGCCCGGATCGTCTCAACCGCTCCCAGCATCACCGAGACGCTGTTCGCCCTCGGGCTGGGCAATCGCGTCGCCGGCGTCACTACCTTTTGCAACTACCCCGAGCAGGCCCGGCGCCTCCCCAAGATCGGCACCTACATCCAGCCCAACCTCGAAGTGATCGTGAGCCTCCGTCCGGACCTGGTGGTCGTCGAGGCCAACCCGATCCGGCTGCGCGAGAAGCTCGAGGCGCTCGGCCTCCGCGTGCTCGAGCTTCACTTCACCACGGTGGCCGACATTCACCGGTCCATCGAACGCCTCGGGCAGGCGGCCGGAGTCGCCGAGCGGGCCGAAGCGCTCAACCGCTCGATTCGCATTCAGCTGGAGGAGATCCGCCGGCGCACGGCGCCGCTCCCGCGACGGCGCATGCTCTTCCTGGTGGGGCGCAGTCCCAACGCGCTGGAAGGGCTCATCGCCGCCGGCAGCGCCTCTTACTTGAATGAACTGATCACGATCGCCGGCGGGGCGAACATCTTTCGCGACGCGCCCACGGCCTACCCGAAAGTCTCGCTGGAGGAAATTCTGGCGCGCGATCCGGAGGTGATCGTCGACATGGGCGAGATGGCACGCACCACGGGCGTGACCGAGGCCGACAAGCAGCGGGTGGTCCGGCTGTGGGACCGCTACCCGAGCCTCACGGCGGTCCGGACCCGCCGTGTGTTCGCCGTCGCCGCCGATATCTACGTGGTTCCCGGCCCGCGGATGGTCGAGGCCGCGCGCCACTTTGCCCGCATGTTGCACCCGGAGGCGGGCCTGTGAGCGCGCTGTACGAGCTTTCGACGTTGGCGTACTGTTATGAGGGCGCCCCGGCGCTCGAGCTGGACGCGATCCAGTTCCGGCCGGGTGAGTTCGTCGCGGTGGTCGGCCCCAACGGCGCGGGCAAGTCGACGCTGCTCGCCGTGCTGGCCGGTCTCCGCGCCGACTACCGGGGCTCGTGCCGCTTTCGCGGGCTGGAGGTCAAGCGCTGGCCCCGCCGCGAGATGGCGCGCGCCGTCTCGTTCGTCCCGCAGAGCCTGCGCCTGGAGTTCCCCTTCACCGCCGAGCAGGTCGTATTGATGGGGCGCACGCCTTACTGCGACGGCCTGTTCGAGGCCCCCGAGGACCACCGCGCCGTCGAGCGGGCGATGCAGGTCACCGACACGCTGGCGCTGCGCAGCCGCGACTTCCGTACCTTGAGCGGCGGCGAACGCCAGCGGGTGGTTCTGGCCTCCGCGCTGGCGCAGGAGCCCCAGGTGCTGCTGCTCGACGAGCCGGCGGCTTTCCTCGATGTCAAACACCAGATCGCGCTGCACCGGCTGCTGCGCCGGCTCTGCGGCGAGGGACTGCTCGTGATCGCCGCCACGCACGATTTGAATCTGGCTGCGGCTTACTCGGATCGTGTAGCCGTGCTCAACCACGGCCGGCTGGCCGCTGACGCCCCTCCCGCCGAAGCCCTCCGCTCCGATCTGATCCGGTCGGTCTTCGAGGTCAACGCGCACTTGTGGCCCGGCCCGTCCGGACGTCCGTGGATCCGGTATGAGGTCTGAACCGTCCGCTTGGGGGCGCCTTGCCCGGCTGCTCGCCGCCGGTGTGCTGCTCGCCGTAGCGGCGGCGCTGGTGCTGCCGCTGGTCGGCTCCGCCCGGCTCGACTACGGCCGGGCGCTTGCAGGCCTGTCGCTGGATAAAGAGATTCTCTTTTATGCGCGATTGCCCCGGGTGCTGATGGCGCTGGTGGCGGGAGGAGCGCTCGCCGAGGCCGGCGTCCTGTTCCAGGCTCTGGTGCGCGATGCCCTGGCCGATCCCTATGTACTCGGCGTGGCGGGGGGCGCCAGCGGGGGGGCGGTGCTGTCGATCTGCCTGGGGTGGACCGAATGGGCGGGCCTGTCGGCGACGACGCTCTCGGCTTCGGCCGGGGCCGCTGCGGCGCTGTTTTTGGTCGTCGCCATCGCGACACAGGGCAAGCGCATGTCGTCGTTCACCTTGCTGCTGGCCGGCATCACGATCAACAGCATCTCGGCCGCCATCCTGCTGCTGCTGCACAACGTCGCCGACTTTTCCCAGTCCTTCGTCGTGATGCGCTGGCTGATGGGCAGCATTGAGCGGGTCAGCTACCGGACGCTGGCCTGGCTTACGGCCGTAGTGCTGGCGACCGTGGTGTACCTGTTCGCCCGGGCCCGGGACTGGAACCTGCTGGCGGTGGGCGAGGAGTGGGCCACGGCTCGCGGACTGGTCCCTTCGCGGGCGATTCTGGCGGGCTTCTGCGCCGGCTCGGTGATCACCGGCTGCGTGACGGCGCTGGCGGGTCCCATCGCCTTCCTGGGCCTGATCGTCCCGCACGCGCTGCGGCTGCGCCTCGGCGCCGATCACCGCCTGCTGATCCCGTGCGCCTTCTTCGGCGGAGGCGTGTTTCTGGCGCTGTGCGACACGCTGGCGCGCACGGCCCTGGCGCCGGCCGAGATCCCGGTCGGCGTCATCACGGCGCTGCTCGGCGGGCCGTTCTTCATCTGGCTGCTGCGCTCGCGGCGGAGGAGTCTCTGGCTCTGAGTTCCGCCGCCTAGACTGAATAGCGGTGGAAGATCTGATCGTCAAGCCGGGTCTGGCGATCCCGGCGGAGGAACTCCGGATCGGCTTTGCGCGCTCCGGCGGGCCGGGTGGCCAGAACGTCAACAAAGTCGCCTCCAAGGTCGAGCTGCGCTGGGCGCCGGCGGCCTCGTCGGCCCTCAGCGAGCAGGAGCGCGAGCGCCTCTTGCACCGGCTGGCGGGCCGCCTGACGGCCGACGGCGAGCTGGTTGTCACCTCCAGCCGGACGCGCGATCAGAGCCGCAACCGCGAAGATGCCCGCAGCAAACTCGCCGCGCTGATCCGGTCCGCGCTGGCCCCGCCGAGGCCCCGCCGCAAGACGGCGCCGCCGCGCGAGGCCGTCGAGCGCCGCCTCCGCGAAAAGAAAGCCCGCGCCGCCCTGAAGCGCTCGCGCCGCGGCGCGCCGGAAGAGTGAGCGCGGAGGCGGCCGGCGGGCGTTCCGGTAAGATGGAAGGGAAGTCCCGTCGACACGCCCATTGCTCAACCGACTCGTGATCGAAAATCTGAAGCACCGCCCGGTGCGCACCGCGCTGAGCGTCCTCGCC
>JBBIMZ010000032.1:4356-8118 GCA_037444135.1 Solibacteraceae bacterium | reverse complement strand
GACCGTAGTCGGCCGCAGCGAAGGCATGCTCGAGGACTCGGCGCGCCGCGCCCGCGGCGCCGGCGCCGACATCTGGATCCGCCCGCCGGGCAGCGCCGCGATCGGGCTGAGTTCGGCGCCCATGCCCGAGAAGATTCTGGAGTTCTTCCGCCGCCAGCCGCACGTTCAGATCGCCACCGGCGCGGTGACCCATCCCATCGGCGGCGTCAACACGATCACCGGCCTCGATTTCGAGGAGTTCTCGCGCATGTGCGGCGGATTCCGGTTCCTGGAGGGCGGCTCGTTTCAAGGGCCCGACGACATCATCGTCGATGAGCGCTATTCACGCCAGGAGAACGTTCACGCGGGCGACACGCTGCGGCTGATGAACCGCGACTGGCACGTTCGCGGCGTCGTCGAACCGGGCAAGCTCGCGCGGCTGATCGTTCCGCTGCGCACTCTCCAGGAGCACACGGGCAACACCGGCAAGCTCACTCAGGCATACCTTAAACTCGACGACCCGGCGAACACGCAGCAGGTGATCGACTCGCTCAAGGCCCAGCTCAAGGACTACCAGATCTACTCGATCGAGGAATTCACGTCGCTGTTTTCGGTGCACAACGTTCCCGGGCTGCGGGCCTTCATCAACGTGATCATCGGCCTGTCGGTCGTAGTCGGCTTCCTGGTCGTTTTCCTGTCGCTGTACACGGCGGTGCTCGAGCGCACGCGGGAAGTGGGCATCTTGAAGGCGCTCGGCGCCACGCCGGGCTATGTGCTGAATATCCTGCTGCGCGAGACGGCCCTGCTGGCGCTGGCGGGCTCCGTTCTCGGCATCCTGCTCACCTTCGGCACGCGCTGGGCCGTGATGACATTCATTCCGGCCTCGCTCACGCAGAAGATCGTGCCCGACTGGTGGCCCATCGCCGCCGCCATCGCGCTGGCCGGCGCGCTGCTGGGCGCCGCCTACCCCGGCTGGCGCGCCGCGCGGCAGGACGCCATCGAAGCCCTCGCCTATGAGTGATTCTCCGGTCATAATCGAAGTCCGGGATCTGCACAAGGTCTATCACGTCGGCGAGGTAGACGTGCCGGCGCTTCGCGGGGTCGATCTGGAGGTGGCGCGCGGCGAGTTCCTGGCCGTCGTCGGTCCGTCCGGCTCCGGCAAGTCGACCATGTTTCACATCCTCGGGGGGCTGACGCCGCCGACGAAGGGCACGGTGATCGTCAACGGGAAGAACCTGGCGCGGATGACCGACGCCGAGCGCACGCGCATGCGCCGCACCGAAGTCGGCTTTGTCTTTCAGAAATACAACCTGCTGCCGACGCTCAGCGCGCTCGACAACATCGCCATCGCGCGCCATATCGCCCGGCGCTCGCCGGAGCTCGACGGCGACTTCCGCCAGATCCTCGACCTGCTCGGCATCACCCACCGCCTCCATCACAAGCCGAGTGCGCTCTCCGGCGGCGAGCAGCAGCGCGTCGCCATCGCCCGCGCGCTGGTCAACCACCCGGCGATTCTGCTGGCCGACGAGCCCACGGGCAACCTCGACAGCAACAACTCGGAGGCCGTCCTGAGCATCCTCCGCGACCTGAACCGCCGGCTCGGCCAAACCATCCTGATGATCACGCACAACCCCGAGGCGGCCGCTTACGCCGACCGGATCGTCCACATGCGCGACGGGCGCATCCTCGATCCGTGAGCCGTCCCGGCCGTCAGCCGTCCCAGCCCATTCGGGCCAGCTTGCGGTAGAGCGTCTTGCGCTCGATGCCCAGGATCTGGGCGGCACGGCTCTTGTTGCCCTTGGTGGCGGCCAGCACGCGCCGGATCTGCTCGGCCTCCGTGTCGGCCAGCGACTCGCTGACCTGTGCGCGCGACTCCATCGCACCGATCGCCTCGCGCACCGCCGCCTCGTCGATTCTCCCGTTCTCGGCCAGGATCACCAGCCGCTCCATCATATGTTGGAGCTGGCGCACGTTGCCCGGCCAGCGGTAGTGCTCCATCGCCTGCAAGCCGCTTTCGAGCAGGCGCGCCTGCTGCCCGTAGCGCTCGTTGTACTTGCGGAGAAAAAAAGCGGCCAGCAGCCTGACGTCGCCGTGCCGGTCCCTGAGCGGCGGCACCTTCAGCCGGACCACATTCAGCCGGAACCACAGGTCCTGGCGGAATTTGCCGTCCTCGACCATCCGCTGAACGTCCCGGTTGGTGGCGGCGATGACGCGCACGTCCACTTCGCGGGCTCGCGCCGCCCCCACCGGGCGCACCTGGCGCTCCTGCAGGAAGCGCAGCAGCTTCAATTGAAAGCCGAGGTCGATGTCGCCGATCTCGTCAAGAAAGACGGTACCCTTGTTGGCGGCCTCGAGCACGCCGATCCGGTCGCGGTCCGCGCCGGTGTAGGACCCTTTCAGCGCGCCGAACAGCTCGCTTTCGAGCAACGAGGGCGCGATGGCTCCGCAATCCACCGGCACGAACGGGTGGGCGCTGCGGCGGCTGTTGCGGTGAATCATCCGCGCGATCAGCTCCTTGCCCGTACCCGTTTCGCCTTCGAGCAGGACCGTCGCGTCGGTCGGCGCGACGCGCGAGATCGTTTTGTAGAGCTCGACCATCGGCGGCGAACTGCCGATCATCTCGGTCTCGGGCAGTTCCTCGACTTCGGTTTCCTCAACGCCGCCTTCGGCCAGCACCGCCTCGGCTCGCTTGATCGTCTCGAGCATCCGGTCCAGCTCGAACGGCTTGGCGATGTAGTCAAAGACGCCCCCGGCCGTCGCCTTCATCACCGTCTCCATGGTGCCGCGCGCGGTCATCAGGATCACGGCGCAGCGCGGGTCCATCCGGCGGGCCGCTTCGAGGATGTCCAGGCCCGTGCGCTCGTCCAAGTAGATGTCGGAGATGACGATCGGGTAGCTCTGCGCTGCGAGTCTTTCCAGCGCCTCGCGCGAGCTGGCGACGGCATCCACTTCGTAGCCTTCGACCTCGAGGAAGGTGGTGATCGTGGTGCGGACGGCGCTATCGTCCTCGACCACCAGAAGGCGCGGCACCTCGCTCCTCCTCACCGGGCCTCAACGCGCCCGGCCGACACCGGGGCGGGCAGGACGATGGTGAAGCACGAACCGGCGCCCGGCTTGCTGGTCACCTCCATCCGCCCCCCGTGGTGCGTGACGATCTGTTCCACAATCGACAGTCCGATCCCCGTGCCGGCCTCGCCGGAGGCTTCGGCCCGCTGCGTGCGGTAGAACTTGCGAAAAATGTGGCGCAGCTCGGCTTCGTCCATGCCGATACCCTGGTCCTTCACCGAGAGGCGCAACCGGTCGCGGTCGCGGACGGCCGAGACGGTGATCTCGGTCTCGGCCGGCGAGTATTTGACGGCATTGCTCAGCAGGTTATAAACGGCGTACTCCATCAGCTCGCGATCGCCCCACAGGTCGGCTCCGGCGATCTCGCCGGTCCGGACGCTGATCCGCTTGCGCTCGGCCAGCGGCCGGATCCGTTCAATGCAGGTATCTACGATTGTAGCGACCGGAAACGCCTCGCGCTTGAGCTCCATCTGGCCTTCGCTGAGCCGCTCGACGTCGAGGAAGGTCTGGATCATCCGCGCCAGGCGCCTGGACTCGGCGTTGATCATCTGCGCCAGTTGCCGGCTCCTCTCCTCCCCGAGCCGGTAGCGGCCCATCAGTTCGCTGGAGCCCTGAATGGCCGTGAGCGGCGTCCGCATCTCGTGCGTGACGAAATGGATCGCCTGCTGGTAGCGGCTGCGCGCCGATTCCGATTTTCGCCACAAGCGGCGGACGGCG
>JBBIMZ010000032.1:0-4346 GCA_037444135.1 Solibacteraceae bacterium | reverse complement strand
AATGCTGGTAGGTGGCGGCGCCGGCCAGGCACAACCAGGCCGTCGACAGCGGCGCCGCGTAGGGAAAGACGCGGCCCGCCCGGAACAGCGCCGCCGGGAGGGCGTGCGCGAGAACCAGCAGGAGCGCTCCTGTCAGATACGCCCGCCAGCCGGCCTGGAACGCGAAAGTCAGCCCCGCGGCGGCGGCCAGTGCCAGGCAGAACAGCAGCACCAGCGAATCGGAGACCGGCCGGAGAAACTCCCCGCGCGCTACCGTCTCGAACGCGGAAGCGTGGATCTCGACGCCCGGCAACTGGCGGCCGCCCGAGTGGGGCGTCATGTGGCGGTCGCCGGCGGCCGACTGCGCCGTCACGCCGATGAACACCACCTGCCCGCGCAGCCTGGCGGCCGCCTCCGGCGAGCGCGCCAGCTCGAGGAACGAGATCACCGGCAGGGAGGCGCTCTCGCCCCGGCGCGGTGCGAAAAAGCGCACGAGCATGGGGCGGCTGTCGCCTTCCCGCCGCGGCGCGGGAATGAACGCTCCACCCACTTCCAGCCCCTCGGGCGTTTCAAGAACCGGGCCTCCTCCCCGCGCCAGCCGGAAGGCTTCGAGCGCGAGCGCCCAGCGCCGCTCCGCCGGAGAAGCCTTCTCGAGCGGGATGCGCCGCGTGACGTTGTCGAGCGGATCCGGGTCGGCGTGGGCGTGTCCCAGCGCGACGGCCCAGCGCCGGAAGCGCGGCAGGGGATCCTCCCATCCGGCAGGCAATAGATCGCAGGCGAGCACCAGGTTCGGGGTTTTCCGAAACGCCTCCTCGAGCCGGCCATCTTCGCCGGGCTCGCCTTCGTCGGCCAGGATCAAGTCGACGACGACGGCTCGGGGCGCGGCCGCCGCGATCCGCTCCAGCCCTTCGGCGACGATCGAGCGGAGGCGCCGCATGCCCCCCATCGCCAGCAACGTCGGCTCGTCGATGGCGAGCACGACCGACTGCGGCTCGCTCACCGGCCGCGCGTGGAGCCGGAACAGGAAGTCGTAGGCGTCGTTGTCGAGCTGGAGTCCGAGCGCCGTCCACCCGGCCGCCAGCGCCGCCACCAAGCAGGCCGCCAGCGCCGCCACGTACCCGATCCTCTGCCCGCGGGACCGGAGCATCTCAGTCGCCTTTCTGTAGCGCCCTCTCGATCTCGCCGGGCTCGACCGGCAGCGCCGCGCTGAGCACCTCGGCGCCGCTTTCGGTCACCAGCACCATGTCCTCGATCCGGATGCCGATGCCCTCCTCCGGAATGTAAAGCCCGGGCTCGACGGTGATCACCATGCCCGCTTCGAGCGGCCGGGCCGGGTCAGCGGCGTCGTGAACCTCCAGGCCCACATGGTGGCCGATACCGTGCGTGAAGTACTTGCCGAGCCCTTCGCCGTCGCCGGCTTTGCCGTGCTTGTTGAAGTAATCGACGGCGATCTGGTGCAGCGAGTTCGGCCCGGTGCGCGCCAGCGTCATGCCGGGTTTGACCGCCGCGATCACCGCCTTCCGGGCCCCCAGGACGATCTGGTACAGCTCCCGCTGGCGCTTGGTGAACTTTCCGCCGACGGGCACGGTCCGCGTCAGATCGGCCGCGTAGCCCGCGCATTCGGCGCCGATGTCCATCAGAACGAGTTCGCCCGCGTCCATCCGGCGCGAATTGGCGTTGTAGTGAAGCACCGTCGCGTTCGGCCCGGAACCCACGATCGGGGGGTAGGCATGGCGCTCGCAACCGGCGTCGAAATAGACGTTCGCCGCCGTGGCGGCAAGCTGGTATTCGAACAGCCCCGGCGCCAAGCGCCGCCAGGCGGCGCGGTGCGCCTTGATCGAGATCTCGGTGGCCTTGCGGATCAGCGCCAGCTCGCTGTCGGATTTCTTCATGCGGAGCCGGGCGATCTCTCCGGCGGCGTCGGCGAACTCGCGCAGCGGAAGGAGCGCCTTCAGCTTCTCGGCCGCCGGCGAGCGGGCCAGCGTGTAAATCTTCGAGGCGCTCTTGGCCAGCTCAGGCAGCCGCGCCTCGAATTCCTCGCCGGCCAGAACCTCGTCGAAACCGGTCACCTGCCGGATGTTGGGATCGCCGGGCGCCGCCTTGCGCCCCGTCCAGCGCTCGCGTTCCGGATCCCGCCGCGGGATGAACAAGGTCTCGCGGTCGGGCGCCGCCACGAGGATCGCTCCCGGCTCCTTCCAGCCGGTGAGGTAGAAGAAATTCGGCTCCTGGAAAAACGGGCTGCGCAGGTCGCCCCGCTCGCTTTCGGTGTTGCCCACCAGAATGAGCATGCCGCCCTTGAGCGAGTTTCGCAGCGCCTCGCGCCGGCTCCGATATTCGCTCTGGGGAACGCCATCGCCGCCGGCCAGGACCGGCCACAAGGCGGCCGTGAGGCTCAACAGTCCGAGCCTGCGCATCGCTACGAGTATACCTGACGGCCTGCTCAGCGCCGCTCGTAGCGGCCCATATAGGCCGCTTCGGCGAGCACGTGGCCGCGCAACGCCTTGTCGAGCTCGGCGCGCCTCGCCCGCGGCGCGAGCTTCAGCTGCGGCACGTCGAGCGCATACAGCCGGAAATAATAGCGGTGGGGTCCGTGACCGCGTGGCGGGCACGGACCGCCGTAGCCGGTCTTGCCGAAATCGTTCGTGCCGTCGGTGCCGAGGCTCCCCGGCCGGTATCCTTCCGGCAGCGAATTGGCGCCCGCGGGGATGTCCCACAGCAGCCAGTGGTTCCAGGTCCCCGCCGGCGCGTCCGGATCATCCATGATCAGCGCGAAGCTCTGCGTGCCGGCCGGGGCACCTTCCCAGGCGAGGGCCGGCGAGACGTCCTTGCCCTCGCAGGTGTGCTGTTTGGGAATGGTCTCCCCTTCCCGGAAGCCTGCCACAGTGAGTCGGAACGCCATGCGATCAGTCTAGCCCAGCCCGTCCTTGACGGCGACGCCGGCGATGTGCGGCCCGGCGATCGGAAGATCGAGCGTGAAGCGCTCGCAGTCGAGACGGGCGAAGCCCGCGCTCTCGATCCACCGCCACGTTTCGCGGTCCGGCGTGCACCCGTCGGCCAAGCGCCTCCAGAGCGGCCGCACGAGCTGCTGCCGTCGCCGCGTCCGGGTTCCGGCCGGCGCGGCCACGTGCTCCAGGAAGACGAAGCGCCCGCCCGGTTTGAGCACGCGCCGGATCTCGGCCAGCGCCGCCGCCGGATCCGCCACCGAGCACAGCACGAGGGTGGAAAGTACGGCGTCGGCGGTTCCATCGAGAAACGGCAGAGCTTCCGTCCTGGCTTCCACCAGGACGGCGTCGGCGTCGTGGCTGCCCGCCGCGCGCCGGACATACGGCCACATCGCCGGGTTCGGCTCGACCGCGACCCAGCGCACGCCGGGCGCCAGGAAGGCGAGATTGGCGCCGGTGCCTGCCCCGATCTCGATGACCGTACCGTTCAACGCGCCGAGCAGGCGCCGCTTGCGCTCGGCCACCAGCGGCCCGTAGAAGCGGTGAAAGCGCTCGAGCAGCGCCGCATAGCACCGTCCGAACCATCCGCCGCGCCTGCCGCGATTCACGATACTGATTATTGTTGCAAGCGGCCCCACTCGAGACGACACAGGCTCCGCGGGCCCATCCCCGGCTGGCGGCGGCTTTCGCCTGCCTCCTCGCGGGAGCGCTGGTGGCGATGTCGGCGCCGTCGCCGTGGGCGCTCGCAGGGGTACGGATCGGCCTGTGTCTCGTGGCCGGTCTCTGGCTGGCCGCGATGGTTCGCTATCGCGAGCCCGTGCGGTTCGATCTTTTGCTGGCGCCGCTCGTGCCGGCGGCGCTGTGGGGGTGGATCCAGCTCGCGCTCGGCGAAACCGTTTACCGCTGGGCCACCGGACAGGCGGCGCTCGACTGGTTCTTCCGGCTGGTCGCTTTCGTGCTCGCGCTCCAACTGTTCCGGCCGGCGGTGCTGCGCCGCCTGTGGCTCGGCGGCCTGCTCTGGTTCGGCTTCACGATCTCGGTCCTCGCCACTGTCCAGCGCTTTACCGCGCCCGGGAAGATCTTCTGGGTCTTCGATTCCGGGATCGCCAACGCGATGAGTCCGTTCGTCTACTACAATCAGTACGCCGCGTTCCTCGAGACCGTGGTTCCGCTGGCGCTGGTCCGGGCCTTAACCGAGCGCGGGCGAGCCTGGCTGTACGGGACGATGGCGGCGGTGATGATCGCCTCGGTCGTCGCCTCACAATCGCGAGCCGGAGCGTTTCTGGTCGCGGTCGAGACGCTGGTTCTGTTCGGCCTCTCGGCGCGCCGCGCCGTCGTTCCGAAGCGCACTCTGGCGGGGTCCGCCGCGGCGGTGACGCTGCTGGCGCTCGCCTTCGCTGCGGTGGTCGGCTGGACGCCGCTCTG
>JBBIMZ010000031.1:0-13813 GCA_037444135.1 Solibacteraceae bacterium | reverse complement strand
CGCCGCTCGCCCCACCAGCTCAGCCTCGTCCGGCCGCCCGGCCTGAAATTTTTCGACGTGCTCCGTCAGAAGCTGAAGTGGGGTGAACGTTGAGGCCCCTCTGTGCGACAGTAGGACTCAGGAGGGGCATATGAGTCAACCGCAACGAAAGATCTTTGCCGTCGTGGGCGCCACCGGGGCCCAAGGCGGAGGTTTGGTGCGCGCCATCCTGAGCGACCCGGAGGGGGCTTTCGCGGCCCGCGCATTGACCCGAAACCCGGATTCCGACAAGGCCCGCGCGCTCGCGGCGCTCGGCGCGGAAGTCGTCGCCGCCGACCTCGGTGACGAGCGCAGCTTGCGGCGCGCCTTCGACGGCGCGCACGGAGCCTTCTGCGTCACCTTCTTCTGGGACCACTTCTCACCGGACAAAGAACTGGCGCACGCGGCCGCCATGGCGCGCGCCGCCCGAGAGGCCGGGCTCGAGCACGTCATCTGGTCGACGCTCGAGGACACCCGCCGCTGGATGCCGCTCGACGACCCGCGGATGCCGACCCTCATGGGAAAGTACAAGGTGCCGCACTTCGACTCCAAAGGCGAGGCGAACCATTTCTTCACCGACTTCGGGCTTCCGGTGACTTTCCTGCTGACTTCGTTCTACTGGGAGAACTTCATCCGGTTCGGCATGGGGCCGCAGCCCGGTCCGGACGGCGAGCTCGCCATCACCTTCCCCATCGGCGACAGGAAGCTTCCCGGCATCGCTGCCGAGGACATCGGCAAATGCGCTCTGGGCATCTTCAAGCGCCCGGCGGAGTTCCTCGGCAAGACCGCCGGTATCGCCGGCGGGCACCTGACGGGCGAAGAGATGGCCGCCGCCTTCACGCGCGCCCTCGGCCGCCCGGTGCGCTACCAGGCCGTGCCGCCCGAGGTCTACCGCGGCTTCGGCTTCCCCCGCGCCGAGGATCTCGGCAACATGTTCCAGTTCAAACGGGACTTCAACGATTACTACTGTGGGGCGCGAAGTCTCGAGCTCTCCCGGTCGCTCAACCCCGCCCTCGAAAACTTCGAGCAGTGGCTGGAGCGGAACCGCGACCGGATTCCGGTGGCCTGAGCGAGCCTGCGATCACCAGTCTACGACGCTGCCGTCGTCGGCGTCGTAGGATTCCGGATTGCGCCAGTCGTGGCCGATCTTGTCGGCCAGGGCGTTCTCGTCCAGCTCGATGCCGAGCCCCGGACCGGTGGGCAGGTCCAGATACCCATCGCGCACTTTGAAGGGCTGCTTGAGGTAGCCCTCGCCGAGCGAGACCTGCTCCTGAATCAGGAAGTTGGGAATCGAGGCCGCCAGTTGCACCCCCGCCGCCAGCGAGATCGGTCCGAGCGGGTTGTGCGGCGCAATCGCGGCGTAGTAGGCTTCCGCCATTCCGGCGATCAGACGGCACTCGGTGATGCCGCCGGCATGGCACAAGTCCGGCTGGAGGATCGAGGCGGCCTGCTTTTCGAGCACCTCGCGGAAGCCCCACTTAGTGAAGACGCGCTCGCCGGTGGCGATCGGCAGGTGCGTGCCGCGGGCGATCTCGGCCATCACGTCGTGGTTCTGGGCGTTGACCGGCTCCTCGATGAACATCGGATGATACGGCTCGAGCGCCTTGATGAGGAGCTTCGCCGTCGCCGGCGGCACCGCGCCATGGAAGTCGCAGCCGATGTCGACGTCGTCGCCCACCAGCTTGCGCAGCTCCGCGAAGCGCTCGGCCGCGTACTGCACCTGGGCGGGCGTCTCCACGTAGCGCGACGGCCGCCGCTTGGCCGGGCCCGTCTTGAACGCCGTGAAGCCCTCCTTCAGCCGCTGCTTGATCTGCTCCGGCGTGCGCGCGTGGGCGTAGACGCGCACCCGGTTGCGGGTGGGGCCGCCCAGCAGCTCATAGACGGGCACGCCGAGCGCTTTGCCCTTGATGTCCCAGAGCGCCTGATCGATGCCGCTCAACGCGCTGGTGAGGATCGGACCGCCGCGGTAGAAGGCGTGCCGGTAGATCGCCTGCCAGTGGTGCGCCACCGGCCGCGGGTCTTTTCCGATCAGGTACGGCTCGATCTCTTTGACCGCCATCTGGCAAGTGAGCGCGCGTCCCTCGGTGATCGGCTCGCCAAGACCGGTGATGCCCGCGTTCGTGTGGATCTTCAAAAACAGCCAGCGCGGCTTGACCAGAAACGTCTCGAGCTTGGTGATCTTGAGGTTGTCCTTGGGCGAAATCGGCGGTTCCTTCACCTGGGCCGCGGCCGCCTCCACCTTCTGGTAGGCGCCGAAGCCGAGCGCCGCAAAGGCGCCGCGCAACAGCGACCGGCGCGTGGCGGGTTCTTCCATCATCTCGTGTGAAACCTCCCGGTAGGGCCTACTGTACCCTCTGCCGGAGCGCCGGCGCAACCCAGCGCCGTCAGATCGAGGCGAGGAATCGCGCCAGCTCATCGCGCGCGAACGCGGGCAGCGGGGCACCCTCGCCGGCCGGGACGACCTCACCGATGACCGCCGCCGGAATGCCGATCGCCTGAAGCCGGGACAGCGCTTCGGGAACGTCTTCGCGCGCCAGCGTCGCCACGAGCGAGCCCGAAGCCAGCAGCCCTAGCGGATCCAGCCCCAGGGCCGCGCAGACCTCTCGGCACTCGGCGAGCACCGGCACGGCCATCCAGTCCACGCGGAGGCCCACGCCGGCAGCCTCGGCGAGTTCTTGAAGGGCGGTCGCCACGCCGCCCTCGGTCGGATCGTGCAACGCGTGCAGACCCGCCAGAGACCACAAAACGCGCGCCGCCGGCAGCACCGAAATACCGGGTGCGCGAAGCCAGCCAGCGGCCCGCTCGATCGTTTCCGGAGCCACTCCGCGCTCTCTGAGCAGCGGGCCGTGCTCGCGCGCCAGGATCGCCGTCCCCTCGATCGCCACGCCGCCGGCCAGCAGAATCAGATCACCCGGCCGCGCCCCGGCGGTTCGGAGCAACCGGTCGCGCTTCACCGTCCCGAGAAGGCACCCGACCAGGATCGGCCGGTCCAGGCCGACCGTCATTTCCGTATGGCCGCCGACAAGGGCCACGCCGGCCTCCCGGCAGGCTTCGAGCAGGCTGTCGAAGACGCCCGCCACCAGCTCGCGCGAGGCGCCTTCGGGCAGCAGGGCCGTCACCAGCAGCCAGCGCGGCTCGGCGCCCATCGTCGCCAGGTCGTTGCCGTTGACGGCCAGCAGATACCGGCCCATCTCCTCGCTGGCGAACGTGATGGGATCGGTCTTGACGGCGAGAAGCTCGGCGCCGCCGGCGTCGATCACGGCGGCGTCTTCCCCGATGGCGCCTCCGACGAGCACTGAGGGGTCCTCGCGCGGGATCGCGGCGAGAAACCTCCTCAGCTCCGCGGCGGGGAGTTTACCGGCGGAAAACCGCACCCTCAGCGGCCCGGACCGCGCGGCGCGTGGCGCTCCTTCTCCATCTGCCGGCGCCGCGCTTCGCGCTCCTCACGGATTTTCGCGTACTCGGCCCGCTGCTCTTCGGTCAGCATCGCGTTGATCTTGGCGACATGCTGATCGCGGATCGCCTGCTTTTCGGCGCGCGATTTCTCCTCGTACTGCTTGAACCGCTCCCGCGTCTCGTCGAGAATCGCGTTGAGGCGGGCGAGTTGCTCTTCATTGAGGTGCAGCCGGGTCTTCATCATCTCGACGTAGCGCCGGCGGTACTCCTCCGGGCTGGGACGGCGCTCGGTGGCCGCTGCGGGCTCGGTCGTGTACAGGCGATACCCGACGGCTCCCACGACCACGCCGCTCAGGAAGACGAGCAGCAAGGCCACGATCAGCGAGGAGCGCTTCATCGGATCTCTTGCGCGTTCGGGTTGTCCAACTGGGCCAGCTCGCCGTAGACCAGCGTCTCGAACGGCTCGTCCGCGCTCAGAGCGTCGACGTAGGTGAGCGCGTGAATGGTCGCGTCAGCCTGCCGGAGCGAATGCACCACCATGAACAGCGACAGAGCCATCGCCGCGGCTACGAAGGCGCCGGTCCAGCGGCGCAGCAGGCGCGCCGAACGGCGCCGCGCTTCAATCCTGCTCCAGATGCCCGGCATGAACCCCGGGCCCGGCTCCGGATCGGGCCACGCCGCCCGGTAGGCTGCCCAGAGTTGTTCCAGCCTTTCCTCTTCACTCATCGCCACACCTCGAACCCCGCGTTCCCGCCATCAGCCCGCACTCCGGGCGCTTCGCGCCGCCTGCGCCTTCTCGTA
The DNA here is from genome assembly GCA_037444135.1 of Solibacteraceae bacterium. Classification (GTDB taxonomy): domain Bacteria; phylum Acidobacteriota; class Terriglobia; order Bryobacterales; family Bryobacteraceae; genus CALKXJ01. Next base: position 9,598 of record JBBIMZ010000031.1, on the reverse strand, counting down.
CGCCTTCAGCACGCGCTGCCGGGCGCGGAAGAGCCTCACTTTGAGAGCATTCTCGTTGACCTTGTAAATCTTCTCCAGCTCCTTCAGCGTGAGGCCCTCGACTTCCTTCAACACGAGGAGGATCCGGTCCTCCTCGGAAACCTGCGCCAGCAACGCCTGCGCCGCCTCCCGAACCTTCGCCCTGCGGGCCGCTTCCTCGCTGGCGCGGCTCCCGGCGGCCGCGTCGGCGGCCACGATCTGCTGCTCGGACAGGTCCGCCATCCGTGACTCGCTCCGGCGCCGCTGCTTGCGAAGATAATCATATGCCGCGTTGACTGTCAAGCGATACAGCCACGGCTCAAAAACTTGCGGCGCCCGCAACTGGTCCAGCGAGAAGTACAGCCGGACAAAAACCTCCTGGGCGACGTCTTCGACGTCTTCCGGCCGCCCGATGATGCGGGCGATCGCCCCCAGAATCCGCTTGCGATAAGCTTGCACAATCTCGTTGAAGGCCGCGTCGTCACCTCCGCGCGCCCGCTCAATGGTCTCAGGATCGATCTGCACGCAGCGTTCTGGCCCGGCACCACTCAGCAACCTCGAACGGCTTCAACTGGAATGGCGTGCCGCTAACTCCTCAGGTTACTAGGAATTGCTAGCCGCCGCCAGCGCCCGGCGAGAGCCCTCCGTGGAGGATCCCGGCAGACGCCGGCGTCGCACCCCCGGACAGGCAACGTGTCGGGGTCAGGAGCGAAGAATTTACAGCCGTAACGCGTTTCCCGCCGCCGGCGGCCTGCTTGTACAATAGCTCGGCAGGAGGGTTATATGCGAAAGCTCCTGTGCTTGTCCGCGATGCTCATCGCTGTTGTCCCGGCTGCGTTCGCCGCCGGCGGCAAACTGATGCACTGCTTTTATTTCACGCCGGTGGCCGGCGCCACCGACGCCGACTGGCAGGCCTTTTACAAAGCCACCGACGAGTTGCCGAAGAAGGTTCCGGGCCTCCTGACCGTCTGGTACGGAAAGCTCCGCGCCCCGTTCCGCCAGATCACGGCCAACCCCGAAGCGGCCAAGAAGGCGAACGCCGGCGAAAAGAATGTCTCGGCCACCATTAACGTCCGCGTGCGCCAGCACGGCGTTTGCATGGAGTTCGCCGACGAGGCGGCCCTGAAAGCCTACGCGCCGCACCCCGCTCACAAGGAGTGGGAGGCTGTCTACGGCAAGGTGCGCGAGCCGGGGACAGCGACCTTCGACATCCTCATACACTGAGGACGGCGCCCCGCCGCTCCGATGCCGGCGGCGCCCAGACCAGTTCGCGCTGGCGCCGCCCGGCCCGGCTCGCATACAATGGAGGCTGTCAGCAAGGAGGAGGCAACCCCATGAATTTCATCGATGCGCTGCTGGGCGAATTTGATCAGGAGATGGCCGCGACGCGCCGCCTGCTCGAGCGCGTCCCGGACGATAAGCAGGACTGGAAGCCGCACGAAAAGTCCATGCCGCTCGGCCGGCTCTCCAATCATGTGGCCGAGATTCCGGGCTGGGTGCCCGTGACGGTCCAGCAAGAGTCCGTCGACCTGCCGGAGACTTACCAGCCGGAGTTGCTGGGCTCGCGCGAGCAGATCCTGGGTGCGTTCGACAAGAACGTCGCCGAGGCCCGCAAGGCGCTTCAGGCGGCCGACCCGGCGGGCCTGGACCGCACCTGGACCCTCCTGTTCGGCGGCAAGCCGGTCTTCTCGATGCCCCGCCACGCGGTGCTCCGGGGCATGATCATGAACCACTTGATCCACCACCGCGCGCAGCTCGGCGTCTACCTGCGTCTCAACGGGATTCCAATTCCGGGCATGTACGGTCCCTCGGCCGACGAGCCGGCCCCGATGTAAGCGGCCGATGGCGGGCCGGCTCACAGGCAAAGTCGCCATCGTCACCGGGGCGGGTTCCGGCATCGGAAAGGCTATCGCAGAGCGGTTCGCGGCCGAGGGCGCGGCCGTCGTCCTGGCCGAGCGGAACCGGCAAAGCGGCGCGGAGGTCGAAGCGGCCCTCCGCGCGGGGCGAGCCGCTGCCCGCTTCATCGAAACGGACGTCTCCAAAGCTGCCGAAGTCCGCTCGATGGTGGAGCGCACCGTCGCCGAGTTCGGGCGGCTGGACATTCTGGTGAACAACGCCGCCATCCAGATCCTGGGCCGGCTGGCCGACACCAGCGAGGAGGACTGGGACCGCCTCCACGCGGTCAATCTCAAGGGCGTCTTCCTGTGCTCGAAATACGCCATCCCCCACATGCTCCGCACCGGCGGCGGCTCCATCGTCAACATCGCCTCGATCCTGGGCTTTGTCGGCGACCCCGATCTGGCGGCCTACTGCGCCGCCAAGGGAGGAGTCCTGGCGCTGACCAAAGCTGCGGCCCTGGCTTACGGCCCGGACGGGATTCGCGTCAACGCCATCTGCCCCGGCGACGTCGACACCCCCATGGTCCGCGAGTATTTCGAAAAGGATCCCAACCCGGAGGCGCTCCGCCGCGAGATCTTTTCCAAGTATGCTCTCCGCCGCATCGCGACCCCGGACGAGATCGCCGAGGCCGGGCTCTACCTGGCAAGCGACGCCGCCTCGTTCGTCACCGGAACGGCGCTCGTCATCGACGGCGGGTTGACCTCGAAGTGCTACTGAAGCCGGCGGCGTGAGACAATCGGGATCTTGGCAGGAGGTCTCACGTGAAGCAGCATCTCGTCCTACTCGCGGCCGTCCTGGCGGCCGGCGCGGCCGGGGCGCAGGTTCCCCCGAACCCGAAGATCCAAACGCTGATCATCACCGGACAGAACGGGCACGACTGGCGGGGCACGACGCCTCTGCTGCGCAAGATCCTCGAGGACACCGGCCGGTTCGAAGTTCGCGTCACCGAGGAGTTTCGCGGCGCGGGCGACGAGACGCTGGCGCCCTATGACCTGGTCGTGCTCAACTACTTCGAGCGGCGGCGGCCGGAACTGTGGTGGGGCGCCCGGGCCGAAAATGCCTTGCTGAGCTGGCTGCGCCGCGGCAAGGGTCTGGTGATGTACCACTTCTCGGTGGCCGCCTTCGACGGCTGGGACGAGTACGAGAAACTCTCGGGCGGCAACTGGCGCCCGAACCAGGGCCACCATTCCCCGCCGCACGACTTCACGGTCGAGATCAAAGATCCGGATCACCCCATCACTCGCGGCCTGAGGAGTTCGTTCGCCGTGACGCACGACGAGCTTTACGCGAACCTGAAGTGGCAGTCGGAGGGCAGCTTCCACGTACTGGCGACGGCCTATGACGACCACTCGCTCTACAAGAACCCCCGCCAGCCGACCCCCGGGCCGGGCATGCACCAGCCGATGCTGTGGACGGTGCGCTACGGGCAGGGACGCGTCTTTGCCACCGCACTGGGCCATGCGCCGGAAAATCTGACCAATCCCGGCTTCCAGGTCACCTTCGCCCGCGGCGCCGAGTGGGCGGCCACGGGCAATGTGACCCTGCCGGCGCCGCCCGAGATGGCCAGGTAGCCTTCAGCGGCCCGGCGGCCCCATCGGGCTTTCGATCTTCCTGGCGTCGCCGGTCGAAAAGTCGGCGTCGGAGAAGCTTCGCCGGGCGGCGTCGCGGAACTCGAATCGCGTCGCCGGCCGGCCCTCGCTGAACACGACCTGCTGGATGGGGAAGCCGTCAACCGGCTTGGCGGCGAAATCGACCTGAAAGCGCGTCATGCCGGGAAGCCGCCGCAGCGACTTGGCCATGTCGTCGAAGACGCCCTTCATTTTCTCGAAGAGCGCCATCTCTTCCGGGCCCAGTTCGATCGATTCCGGCCTGGCGGCGCACAGCTCGGCCACCTTCTCCTCTCCCCGAAATACGTCGTATTTCTTGCACGCGCGCCCGTGAACGGTCGCCGCGCCCGTTTCGCGGTAGGACATCGGCGGCGGCTCGGCCGGCTCACCGCCCCCCATCATCTCCCCGAGCTTCTTGCCCATCAGCTTCTCCATCATCGCGCGTTGCTCGGGCGTCATCTTCTTGAGCTGTTCCTGCATCTGCGCCATCGCGCTCGAAATCTTCTCCCCCATTTCCGCCATCGCCTTGCGGTCCATGACGCGGTATTCCTTGCGCCGGTTGTCGAGCACGATCATCTGGTAGTCGTCGCCTTCGATGCGCAGGATCATGGAGGAATCCACGTCCTGGCCGCGCGTGTCGATCCGCAGCCGGGAAGCTTCGACGAGCATGCTGAGTTCCGTGGTGGCGTTGTCCTTCAAATCCGTCACCTGGCCTTTGAGAGCGACGCCGGCGCGGCTGGAGCCGCTCGCGAGCAATGCCGCCAGGACGGCGCCGAAGCAGTAGCGATTGAGCCTCATCCGTCTCCTCCTCGAGAGATCGCTGATGAGCCCATCATAGCGGAGGCGGCTATCCGGCGCCTGGCCCGGCGCGCGGGGGTGGCGCGCGATGGACTGGCGCTTCCGCATGCGTTAGGCTACCGGAATGTATGGCTCCGCACTCATTCCGGCAGCTGAGCCGGCGCCGCTTCTTCCGCCACCTGAGCGCGTCGCCGCTTTTCGCAGCCTGGCAGGCGGCATCGGATCCGGGCGGCGACAAGCTCATCGCCTCGCCCCAGGAGGCCATCAATATTTTCGATCTGGAGCGGGTGGCGCGTCACACCCTCTCGCCGGCCCATTGGGCGTATCTGGAGACCGGCGTCGATGACGACCTCACCGTGAAGGCGAACGCCGCCGGGTTCCGGCGCTTCCAGATCCGTCCCCGCCCCTTCGCCGACGTTTCCCGGATCGATGCCGGCGTCGAACTGTTCGGCCGCCGCCTGGCCTCGCCCATCCTGCTCGCCCCGGTGGGCAACCAGCGCGCGTTTCATGAGGAAGCGGACCTGGCTTCGGCGCGGGCCGCGCGCGCCCGCGGCCATCAATTCATCATTTCGACTTACGCCTCCTACCATGTGAGGGATGTCGCCCAGGCCTTCGGCGGCCCCCTCTGGTTTCAGCTCTACCCCACCGACGACTGGGAGGTCACCGTCCAGTTGATCCGCCGCGCTGAAGAGGCCGGCTCCTCGGTTCTGATCCTCACCGTCGACACTCCGGGCGGCTCCAATCGCGAAACGATGCGCCGCGGGGGCAACCAGGCAGGCCCCGAATGCCGCGTCTGCCACGAGCCGGGCCTCCAGGCCTTCCTCAAGCGCCACCCGATTTATCGGGACATCGACTCATCGCGCGTCCGCAGCGGCGTCCGCTCCTATACCTGGGACTTCGTCGATCGCCTCCGGCGCGCCACGCCTCTCAAGTTCGTCCTCAAAGGCGTGGTCACGGCCGAGGACGCCGAAGACTGCCTCCGCCACGGCGTCGACGGCATCATCGTTTCCAATCACGGCGGCCGCGAGCTCGAGAGCCTGCTCAGCACCATCGAAGCCCTCCCCGAAGTGGTGCAGGCGGCTTCCGGCAAGATCCCCGTGCTCGTCGACGGCGGCGTGCGGCGCGGCACTGACGTCTTCAAGGCGCTGGCGCTCGGGGCGAAGGCGGTTTGCATCGGAAGACCCTATCTTTGGGGACTGGCCGCCTTTGGCCAGCCGGGCGTCGAACGCATTCTCGAGCTCATGCAGGCCGAACTGGTCCAGGTCATGAAGCACGCCGGAACACCCCGCATCAGCGACATCGGTGCGGGCTACGTGCGCCGGCGCCCTGCCTGAAAGGAGCCGCCCGATGCGTCAAGTCCGCGCCGCCGTCGTTCAGGCCGGTCCGGTGCCCTTCGACCTGGACCGCTCGCTCGAGAAGGTGCGCTGTTGGATGGAAGCCGCCGCCGCTGCGGGGGCCCGCCTGGTCGTCTTTCCGGAAGCCTTCCTGGGCGGCTATCCGAAGGGCGCCGACTTCGGCACGCGCGTCGGCATCCGTACGCCCGCCGGCCGCCGCGAGTTTCGCCGCTACTTCGACAGCGCCGTCGAAATCCCCGGGCCCGCTGTCGAGGAGCTGTCGCGGATGGCCAAATCCTGCGGCCTGTACTTGGTGATCGGGGTGATCGAACGGGATCGCGGCACTCTCTATTGCACGGCGCTGTTCTTCGATGCCGGAGGCGCTCTGTTGGGCAAGCGCCGCAAGCTCGTACCCACGGCGATGGAACGGATCCTGTGGGGCTGCGGCGACGGCTCGACCTTGCCCGTCTTCTCGACGCCCATCGGACGCGGTCATCTGCTGGGAAAACTACATGCCCCTGCTCCGCATGGCCATGTACGCCAAAGGCATCGAGCTATACTGCGCGCCCACGGTGGACGACCGCGACACCTGGATCCCCACGGTGCGCCACATCGCGCTCGAAGGCCGCTGCTTCGTCCTCTCCGCCTGCCAGTACATCCGCCGGGACGCCTACCCGCCTGACTACTCGACCATCCAGGGGGACGCGCCCGGCACGGTGCTCATTCGCGGCGGCAGCGCCATCGTCAGCCCGCTCGGGGAATTGCTCGCCGGCCCGAACTACGAGGGCGAAACGCTCCTCGCCGCCGATTTGGACCTCGGCCAGATCGCCGAGGGCAAGTTCGACCTGGACGTCGCCGGCCACTACGCCCGGCCGGACGTGTTTCGCCTCATCGTCAATGAACACCCCGCGGAGCCTTCATAGAGCGGGACGGCCGGTCAGCTCTCGCAGCAGCGCGTGAGCCTCATAGACCTTCTCCAGCGCCTCGAGGATGGCCCTGGAGTGCACGGCCACCGCACGGGCCTGCTCGTCCGTATACATCAGATCGAGGACCAGCGACTGGATGTTGCCGTCGAAGATGAGGCCGACCACTTCGCCCTCGCGGTTCACCACAGGACTGCCCGAGTTGCCGCCGGTGATGTCCGGCGTGCTCACGAAGTTGAACGGTACGGCCGCGTCCAGCCGCTGGCGCGCCCGCACCCAGCTTTCCGGCAACGCAAACGGCTCCCGGTGTCCCTGGGCCTCGGCGCGCTCGAACACGCCCCCGATCCGGGTCGCCCAGCTCACCGGCCGGCCCTGCTCCTGATAGCCCTTCACCACGCCGAAGGCCAGCCGCAACGTGAACGTCGCGTCGGGGTAGGAGTCCGCGCCGAAAACGGCGAAGCCGACTTCGGCGATCTTGCCGTAGCCCTGCCGCTGCGCCTCCTCCACCTCGCGCTCCCAGACCGCGCGGAGGCGCCGCGCTTCCGGATCGACCAGGCGCGCGAGCTCGATCATCGGATCCTGCGACGCCGCCACCGCTTCGACGCCCCCGCTTTCGAGCGCCCGCCTCAGCGAGACGTCGGCGAGCCGGCTGCCGTTCACCAGCTCCGCCGCCCGCTCGCCCGGCGATTTACCGCCCAACACCTGCCGGACCAGTTCGCTGTCGAAGCCGAGGGTCTCCGCAAGCAGGCTCAGCGAATCGGCCAGCTTGACGATTTCCAGGTCCGCGTAGATCGGCGCTTCGGAGAACAATTCCTGCTTCAGGCTCTCCAGTTGCGCCTCCGAGTACTCCCGCAACCGCTCGGCATTCGGCCTGCGGCGCTCTTCGGCCAGCCGCACCAGGTGGCGGGCGATCGAGAACAGCTTCGAGTCGAAAGCCGCGCCCCGCTCCAGCAGGAAGTGCTCGAAGTAGATCTTGCGGTGCGCCTGCAAGCTGGCCTCCACCTGCCGCCAGGCGTCGCCGTAGCGGCGGTTCAGCTCCGGCGAGCGCTCGACAGCCTCCCGCAGGCGCTGCTCCTGCTCGTGCTTGAGCGCCATCAGAGCCGGGTTCTGCAAGCCCGCCAGCATGCCCAGGCGCGCCTTGCGGCTGTTCTGGTAGCTGAACAGCTCGTCCATTGCGCGGCGCGCATTCTCGGCGCTGCGCTCGCTATAAGCCCGCAGGGTCACTTCGCGCCGGCGAAGAAAGTTTAGATGAAACGGATAGACGAAGTCGCGGTAGAACTTCAGGTGCTCGAGCGTCTTCAGACGCTCGGTGTGGCCCGGATGGCCGGAGACGAATACCAGGTCGCCCTCCCGGGCCCCCTGCGCGCTCCATCGCAGATAATCCGGCGGCGTGGCGGGCTTGCCGTTTTCGTAGACCCGAAAGAAAGTGACATCCAGGTTGTAACGCGGATACTCGAAGTTATCCGGGTCGCCCCCGAAGAAGGCGATCGCCTTTTCCGGAGCGAACACCAGCCGCACGTCGGTGTACCTTTTGTAGCGGTACAGGTGATACCAGGCGCCGCCGTAGAGCGCCACGACGTCGCTGCGCAAGCCCGTCCGGTCGAGCGACTCCTTCTCGATCGCGTTCATCGCCGCCCGCCGGGCCTTCACGGCCTCCTCCGGACTCATGCCCGCGCGCACGGCGCCCTGAACCCGCGCCGTGACGTCTTCGATGCCGACGAGCACGTTGAGCTCCAGTTCCGGACAGCGCTTCTCCTCCTGCCGGCGCCGGGCGTGGAAGACGAGCTTGACCAGGTCGCGCTCCGGCGTGCTCAACTGCTGGATGCAATCGAGCCCGACATGGTGGTTCGTCATCACCAATCCCTGGTTGGAGACGAAGGAACCCGAGCCGCCGTTGTTGAAACGGACCGAAGCCTGTTGCAGGTGGGCGAGCCACTCGCTCGTGGGTTCGAACCCGTAGCGTTGCTGCAGAAGCTTCCGCGGCGGATGCGTGAACAGCCACATCCCTTCGTCGGCCGCCACGGGGAGCCGCAGCAGCAACGCCGCAAGCAGGATTCCGCAGGAACACCGGGGAGTGCGCATTGCTCTCAGTGTAAACGTGCAGGACACCAGCCGCCGGCCTAGGCCGTAGCCGGCCCGGTCTGCTGTAGCCGGCAGAAAGCGGCGTAGGCCTCATCCCAGGCGCCGCTGTGATGCGGTTCGAACGTCTCGAGGGCGAACGAGCGCTTCACCACCTCGCGCACCTCCCCGAGGCCGCCGAGCAGCCCCGATCCAATCGCCTGCACCAGCACATTGCCGGCCGCCGTGGCTTCGGCCGGCCCGGCGATCACCTCTCGCCCCGTCGAATCCGCCACGAACTGATTGAGAACCCGATTTTGCGATCCGCCGCCGACGATGTGGATTACCCGGACCGTCCGGCCCAGCAGCGCCTCGATTCCTTCGAGCACCTGCCGGTAGCGCAGAGCGAGGCTCTCCAGAATCACCCGGGACATCTCGCCCGGCTGCTCGGGCGCCGTCTGGCCGGTCCTGCGGCAGTAGTCGGCGATCCTTTCCGGCAGGCGCCCCGGCTCGATGAAGACATCCGGCTGAATCACCGCCCGAAACGTAGGGGCGCGGCCGGCCAGCTCCGCCAGTTCGGCGTAGCTGTAGTCGCGGCCTTGCTGCGCCCAGGCCCGGCGGCATTCCTGAAGCAGCCAGAGGCCGGCAATGTTCTTGAGCAAGCGGATCTTGCCCGCAGCGCCCACTTCGTTGGTCAAGTTGTAAGCGAGCACTCCGTCATTGATCAGAGGAGCGTCCAGCTCGACCCCCATCAGCGACCATGTGCCCGAGCTGATGTAACACCAGTCGTCTCCCTCGGCGGGCACGGCGGCCACCGCCGAAGCCGTATCGTGGCAGGCCGTCGTGAACACGCGCGTCTCGGCCTCCAGACCGGTCTCCTCGACCACCTCCGGGCGGACCGGCCCGAGCAGCGTTCCGGCTTCGACGATCTCCGGCAGGATGCCCGGCGGCAGCTCGAGCC
>JBBIMZ010000030.1:12961-14025 GCA_037444135.1 Solibacteraceae bacterium | reverse complement strand
CTTGAAGTTCTTGGCGGCCGGCGAGTGCCGGGGTTGCAGGGACTGGAAAGACCGCTTCAAGGAGAACTCCGAGAAGATGCGCAACGGCAGTCTCCTGGAGGTCGCCCAGGTCTTCAAGGAGCTGTTGCTGCTTCAGCGACGCAAGCCGCTTTCGTTCCGGGAGAAGAAGATGCTGGACAAGGCCCGGCACATGCTCATCACGGAGCTGTCGATGTCCCGGTCGATCTCGGAGACGCAAGCCGCCGAAGTTCTCTCCAGGGCGCTGGCCAAGGCCGGTTTGGAGCTGCCGCCTCCGCTGTAGCCGCTCGGCGGCGATGAAGATGGCCGCCGGCGGCCCGATCCGCTACGAGCGCGGCCTCATGGTCGACGCAAGAGCGCCGCCCCGGAGTGTACCTCGAGCGAAACTCTGGAATCGCTTCCGGCCTTTGCTTGCGCAAAGTAGGGGATTCGCCGTCTGGTCAAGTGAAGGATTCGGGCTTAGCATGAGGGCAAGGAACCGACAGTCGAGATGCGATGTTTGCACTGCGGGAAGCAGCTTTCGCTGCTGCGCAGGGCCTCCGGCAGCGGATTCTGCTCCCGCACGCACGAACGGCAGTATGTCTTGGCCCAGGAGTCCCTGGCCGTCGCGCGCCTGATCGAAGTCCAGTGTGATGGGCTCGCCCGGCGCAGGACTGCCCCTGCCCGGAAGCCGCGCGGGCCCGACTTGGTCGAAAGGTTCCTCCCCGAAGCTCCGCGAGCCCTTCCCAGCGCCCCGGCGGACCGGCACCGCTCGCCTGCTCTCGCGACCAGCCTCGACGTCATCATTCCCCAGTTCGCCCTTCCGGTGCTCCGTAGCGGAAATGCTCTTACCCGGGCTGGGCTTGACTTAGGCTCCGTCCGCCCGGCCCGCTGCCGCATCGCGCCGGCCGCCGGCATGGCGTACTTTGAACTCGTCACGCCACCCAGGTGGCCGGCTACCCAGAGGACTTTGGCGGACTTGCGCCCGGACACCGCCGGTCCGGCTCCCTTTCCCCATCCGGCCCCGCTCAAGGCAGTATTGAGGCCGGCAAAGCCCCACGACGCGC
>JBBIMZ010000030.1:0-12951 GCA_037444135.1 Solibacteraceae bacterium | reverse complement strand
TGCCGGAAGCGTCTCGGCCCTGTGCTCGGTTTCCGGGCGGCGGCCTGTCGCCCACCCCTCCGCGAACCCTTCCGGTCCCGGACGCCGATCCTCCGCCGGCGGGCGCCTTCCTGCCGGTCAGCCTGTCGCGCGATGCCAGGCGGTCTCCGGTCACGCCAGTCCAGCATCTGCTGCCCCCGCTGGTTGTCCCCCAACCCCTGTCGCTTCAGGCTGCCATCGTCGGTGAAGCCGGGTGTGTGCCAGCGGAGCCGTCGCCTGTGGGCTGGCTTCCTCCCAAACGATTTCTCATCACAGAGGCGCCACTCGCCCTTGCCGGCGGAGCTCCTCTGATGCCTCGGGCCCGTCACATCCCGGTTGCACGGCCAAGTTGGTCTGGCCGAGCGGCGTTTCCCGCAGCCCGGCTCCTCCTCGGCGACGGCAGCGCAACACCGGCCGGCCTCGAGTGTCTCCCGGTGGCAGCCGGGATCGAACCTCTCGGCGCGCTGCATTGTTGCCTTGCTTCACCTTCCGTTTTGTCCGCACGGCTCGCCCTCCAGCATCATGAGTCCTTGCAGCCGGTCGCCGTCACGGCGGCGGTAAGCTCCAGGCCGGATCCGGATCCTGCACCCTGCGCTGGCTCCACAGGCTCAGCGCACATCTCATGGCCCGAACCGGACCTCGGCCCCTTCCAGGACGACGAAGCCTTTGCAGGCATTTCTGAGCGCCTCGCTCCCTTCGTGGATTGCTGCCTGGATCAGTTCGTCGCTCTTCAGGGCTGCTTGAAGCCGGAAGCTTTCGGCCGGCCGGTGGCCCTCGGCGTGCCGCCGTCGCTGCCCGCCTCCGGTTTGCGCCCCCAAATCTGCCCACCTCAAGGGGATGGCGCCGCGACGGAAGATCGTCCCTGGCCGCTCCCGTGGCGTAAGCTGGCCGCACGCTGTCGTTCGGCGCCGGTGTTGGTGAAGTGGTTGGCCGTGGCGATCCCGTTATTCTTGGCGCCGCTGGTGCGCTTTTCCGCAGACACGGCAAAGGCGAGCTCCGAAAGCAAGACGCCGGGGCGCCCGGTGGCGACAGCCCCGCCCGGCGGTGCGTGGCGGCAGGCTCTCGCGCGGCGGGCGGCGGTCCGGCTGGAAGACGACTTTCGATCGGGTTTGACGGCTTGGATCGGAACCGGGAATTGGGCCGAAACCTGGTCGTACGACTCGGCCGGGTTGGTTCATCCGGGAAAACTGGCCCTCTACGGTCCGTCGATGGCGCTTTCTGATTACCGTCTCGAGTTCACTGGACAGATCGAGCGTGGCGGACTGGGCTGGGTATATCGCGCTCGCAATGGTCAGAACTACTACGCCATGAAGCTGGCGCTCCTCGAGCCGGGCCGCCTCAAAGGCCTCGATCGCGCCGCCGGGGGCGAAGATCTTCTCGACGTCCTCCATCTCGCTGACGCTGTGAATATGCCACAGATCGATGTAGTCGGTCTTGAGCGCCCGGAGCGAGTTGTGCAGATCCTGTTCCGCCTCTTTGCGCGTCCGGCCGACCGTCTTAGTGGTGATGAACACCTGTTTGCGGAACGGCGGCAAAACCGCGCCGTAGACTTCCTCTGATCTTCCATCCCAGTAGCCCCGGGCCGTGTCGAAATAGTTGATGCCGAGCTCGACGGCGCGCCGCACCACGGCCGCTGCTTCCTCGAAGCGGATCAAGGGGAACCGGCCGCCGGCCTGGCCGACGATGGTCAACTTCTCGCCCGTCTTGCCGAAGACGCGCTTGGGAATGTCCCCGGTGCCGGCGGCACGGGCCCGACTCGCGGACAGGCTCAAGCCCGCCAAGACACCCCCCACAAAGGTACGACGCTGCATGGAAAATCCCTCCTTCCTGCCGTGTCCGATTGTAACGTATGGTATCGTAACTTGCCCCCGGCTTCTATGAGGCCGGCGGGAAGATCTGCCGGCCCTCGGCCAAAGCGGTCTTGACGAAACGGTTGCCTTCCGCCAGCATCCGCTCCAGCTCCCGGCGAGTGTAGGGGAAAACATCGGCCGGAATCCGTGAGCTCGGGAGCAGATACCGTCCGATACGCGCCGGAAACGGCAGGTCCGATTCGCGCAGAATGATGAGCAGGTCGGCATCGCTGGCCGGGCCGGCTTGAGCTCTCGCCAGCGATCCGAACAGGACGATCCGCTCGATCTCGGGCCTTACCCCCGCCAGGCCCTCACAGGCCTGCCGGACCTCCTCCAGCGCGGCGCTGCGGTCCAGCGAGATGATCTTCACAGAACCGGAGAATCTGCTCGGCCTGAGCGAGGGCGCGTTCGGCCGCCCCTTTGGTGTAGTACTCATAAGGCGCCCCTTCAGGATAGGAGTTCGGATAGCGTGCCGGGATATAGTGCCGGTCCAGCTCCCGGGCGGCGTCTCCCAGGGCTTCCGGCAGATCTCCGGCAACCGGCAGACCGCGGACGAGCCCCAGAAGCGAATGCCCCCAGGCTTCCTCGCCGGCCGACTGATAGACCGCCTTCAGCGCCTTCTCCGCCGCCTGATGCGCCGCAAAGCAGGCCCACTCGTAATCCCCTTGCGCCGCCGACCGCCGCGCATGCTCCAAGTCTCGCACGCCCTGCCTGAACCAGTCGTCTGCCCGCAGCGCCATCAGGCGGCTCACTCCAGTTCGATCATCAGCTTGCCCACCCCGTCCGCGTATGCCTCGAGCATCTCGAAGCCTCGCTGAATCTGCTCGAGCGGCAGCCGATGGGTGAGGAGAGGGCGGAACAGTTCGGGTTTTTCCCGGAGCAGCCCCACAGCGGCGGCCGATTCGTGATTGGACCGGCGAACGTTGTAAAAGCCCAGCTCCTTGCGCCGCATCACGTGGAAGTCGAGCGTCACCACCGGCTCGTAAGGAATGCCGGTCACCACGACCCTTCCGGCGTTGCGAGTGACATGGAGGCAATCGTTCAGCGAGGTGCCGCGCGTGGCGCAGTCGATGGCGACATCGACGCCCCGCCCCCGCGTTTCTCCGAGCAGGGTCTCCCGGGGATCGGCCGACGCCGGGTCGATCGCTGCGTCCGCGCCGAGCCGCAGGGCCAACCGGCGGCGCGCCGCGACGGGTTCGACCGCGAAAATCCGCGCCGCCCCCGCCAGCCGGAGCGCCGCGACCGTCAGCAGCCCGATCGGCCCGGCGCCGAAGACGGCCGCCGTCTCACCGAAGTCGATCCGGACGAACTTCATCGAGTGCAGCACGACCGCGAGCGGTTCAAACAGCGTTCCCTCGGCGAAGCTGAGATTTTCGGGCAGCGGTATGAGGTTCCGCGCCGGGAGGTTGACATAGTCGCGGAAGAAGCCGGGATCTTCCGGCTGGCTCAGGAAGCGCAGGTTCCGGCAGACGTTATGGCGGCCTCTCAGACAGAATTCGCAATGGTAGCAATAGATGGCGGGCTCCATCAGCACCTTGTCGCCGGGCGCCCAGCCGCTCACGCCCGGGCCGGCTTTCACGACGGTTCCGGCCGGCTCGTGCCCGAGGACCATCGGGAAGCGCGAAGGCATATCGCCCACGGCGCCTTCGGAAAAGCTGTGCAGGTCCGAGCCGCAAACGCCCACCGCGCGGACGCGCACCAACACTTGCCCCGGTCCCGGCTCAGGAATCGGCTCGTCGCTGAGTGCAAACCGGCGGCGTGCGACCAGTTGCGCAACCCGCATGGCGCCGCCCGCCGGCTACTTCTTGAACAGGCTGTCGAAGGCGGCCCGGGCGTCCTCCGGAGTTCGTGGGGCGAGCGTGGACACCACCGGCGAGGAAGCGGCGCTCGAGGTGTCCCGAGCCACCGTCACGCGCGGGCTGAACCACTCGCACTGGTTGGCCTTGTCCTTGGACGCAATCCGCTCCCGGATCGGTTTCAGGCACTGGAACCGGGCCGAGGGCTCGAAGTAGGCGCACTGCTTGCAACAGTGCAGGGCCACGTTACACCGGGGACAGGTTCCGGAAAAGTCGAATCCGGAGGGGAGCGTCAGCGCACAGTTGTAACAGCGGGGCGCCACCACCGTCTGGACCATCCGCGGCAGGCGCGGTCCAGTCACATCGATCGGCAGTTTCGCACGCGGCTTTCGCTCCTCTCGCTCCCGGTATTCGACGTCAGCGTCTTCCATGTAGCCGCGATGTCTGTATTTGCGGTCCCCCATTTGGTTGCTCCTAGCAAGTCTAAAGTGACGATCCCCAGCCTCCTGGGGTCCACGCGCGGGCGGCAGTCAGAACGGGCCGGCTTGCGCTCACCGAGGGATTCTCGCCGGGCGCCCACCAGCGGCATCTCGCATCTCAGCCTGGTACCCCGTCCCGGAGCTTGGAGTTCTGGCCGCGCTCGGTCAACGGTGGAAATCAGAGGGATCTTGCGGGAACGCCGTAGTCCGGTTGCCCCACGGTGCGGACCCCGCCATTTGCTCTAAACTCCGTTCTATCACGAAATCGCCGGGAAGTCTAGAAAAATCTTCGAGCAGGTGCTGGCGGCCTGCCGCTCCATGAGAGGATCGTCTTTCTCATTATACCCCCTGCTCCCAATCGCCTCCCGGGCCGCTCGAGACGGTTCGGCGTGATATACTGCGCCTATCTCACCAAACCGGAGGGGAGGCGCCGCCCATGGCGAAAGCACTCAAACTGATGACGTGGAACGTGCAGATGCTGCCGGAACCGTTCCAGGAGTCGGACCTGGACATTCGCCAGCGCGCCCGGCGCATCGCCCGCGCGATCCTCGATCTGCCGGCCCGCGAGCAGCCCGACGTCGTCGCCTTCAACGAAGTTTTCAATGAGGACGGCCGGCGGTGGTTGCTGAGCTACCTGAAGGGCACCTACCCGCATGTCATCGAAAAGCTCGAACATCCGGGCGTAGATTTCGAGCAGGACAGCGGCCTGATGCTGTTTTCCAAGACGCCGTTTCAGGCCTTGCCGACCGGCGGAACGCACTTCTTCGAGGTTTTTAAGCGGGGGGCTGGAACCGACGCCCTGGCCGCCAAGGGTGTGGGCATCGTGCGTGTGGCCGGGCCGTTCGACCCGACGACGATCGCATTCACCCATCTGCAAGCCTCCTATGATGCGGCGAACACCGAGAATATGGACATCCGCGAGGATCAGTTCCGCCTCGTTCGGGAAAGCCTGCTCAAGGTGGCCGACAACGACCTCCAGTGCTACGCCAACGGCGTCATCGCCGGGGACTTGAACGTCAAAGGGGATCCCGACGACACCAGCGGCGAATGGAACCAGGTCTTCTCCGCCGCCGCGGACACCTTCGGAGCGGACTTCGACGACGGCTGGCGCGCGGCCATGCACCCGCCCGGCGACACCACCGATTACGACCCCGGCTACACGCAGCGGGACACCAAGAGCCTGGCGCCCAACCGGTACGACTACCAATGCACGCGCCGGAACGCCAACGTCGATATCGGCCTGGTCCCGCACCATCTGTTCACGCCGATCCGCCCGGCTAGTGAGGTCACCGACCATTGGGCGCTGCTGGGGCACCTGCATCGCATCAACGACAACTGCTCGCCGAGCAGCGCCGTACCGCTGCTGGCGCTGGCGCCGACGGCCCCGAATCCGGCCGGCTCGCCGGTCTGGGTTCGTGCGGCGAACTTCCGCGACGAAGACATGTACCACTGGGTCTACCTCGGGGATGCGGGGACGTATTCGGCCTGGTGCCTGCCTCAGCTCGAGGTGGCCGCTTTCCGGCGCTCGGACTTTACCAATGAGCTGGCGCCGACCGACGTCCTGAGCGTTTCCGACCTGCCGGCGGCGGTGCAATCCGCGCTCGGCGCGCCGCAGGCCAGGAGTCCGTTCACGCGAGGCTCCGTGTTCGCCTCCCGGGAGCCGTTCTTCCTGCGATTTCGGGGAACGTCGCCGAGCTTTCTGGGAAGCTCGGGCTACGCCATCATCCGCCACCGCGGAGAGTCGCCCGCCACGGCCATCGAGCTGCATCCTCACTTGGCCGTCGATCCGGGGTTGCCCGCGGGTCAGAAGCTCGGCTTGAGCGACGAGTGCTTTTTCCGCGCCGAGCGGCCGAACCGCTTCAGCGAGGAACCGTACGAGGACCGCTTCGTGCTGTCGAATCCCGCCCAGACCGGCGTGGTGGTGGAACTGCGCGACGCAGCGCAAGCGGCGCTCGATTCCGTTTCTAGAAGCGGGCCAGTCTTGGAGATCGTTCGGAAAGAAGCTGCCGAGAGAGTCTACCTCGTGTTGCGCCGGGCCAACGTCGCCGACACCGACTTCCGGATGACCTGGGCGAGTCCGCTGTCGTATCTGGCGCTGGACGAGAGCTTTCGTCTTCATGTGGACGATGAAACCGGCCCGGACTGGCCCGGCGCCGACGAACTGGATCTGTCGGTCGATATCGACGGGATCAACGTCTTTGCCGGATCCTGGGACGACGCCGACGCGGATGAGGACTGGCCGGGATTGGTCGAAAGCGTCAAGGCGAGCGTCTCGGCCAGGCAGAAGAAGCCGGCGAGGAGCGTAGCGTTTACGGGCTCGATCCTGTTCGAGGTGCTGAAGACCGACGGGCTGGCCGCGCATGGCAGCGCCGGCGGATCGATCACTCCGCTCGGTCCCAAAGACCGTGACCAGGAGACGCGGGTGGCGGCGATCACGATCCGGGATCCGTTCGGAGACGGACACCTCACGGCCCGCGCCACGCTGAGCAAGTACCCGCTGCTCTGAGCCGGGGAAGAAAAATCAGCCGCATGCGGGTTCGGCGTCAACCCGCTGGCGCCTCCTCGAGCCGGACTTCGGCCTCTTTCCACGGCGGCAGGAGGCGCACCAGCAAGTACAGCAGCACGAAGGGGAGAATCAGCAAGCCGGCCGCGGTGAAAAAGCCTTCGACGCCCAGCAGTTGCATTTTGTATACCGTCAAGCCGCGCAGGCTCTTGGAGAATAGCTGACCTCCGATGACCACGTTCCAGCGGGTACTGAAAATCCCAATCTGGATGAGCACGGCGGCCGTGAAGTAGACCAGCCGGCGCAACTCGGCGGGCACGCGGGCGGCCGCGCGCGGCCGCACGGCGGGATTCACCAGCGCCAGCGAGATCATCGGCAGCACGGTTCCGAGCAGAATCTGGAGCACGACCAGGCTCAGGAACAGGCGGCTGGAGATCATCTGCGAGAGGATCTTGATCGACTCCTCGGCTTCGTAGAGGCGGTGGATGAAATCGAGCAGCTCGAGCGACAGGTCCAGAATAAGCGCATAAAGCAGGAACGAGGCGAGCTTGTCGATGCAGACCATGTCGATCTCGGCCCGGCGCACGAGCGAGGCGAACATGTAAAGCAGCAACACCAGGGCGATGCCGGAAACGATCGCCGAGAACAGGAAGACGATCGGAATCAGCACGCTGCTCCACCACGGGTTCGCCTTGACCGAGCCGAAGATGAAGCCGACGTAGCCGTGCAGCAGGAAGGCCGACGGAATGCCGATCAGCGTGATGAACTTGCCCGCCCTCCGGTCGAACTCCACCGCGTGGGGTGAGATGTCGGTCGCGCCCAGCGTTAGCGCCCAGTAGGCCAGCCGCCTCCAGCCTTTCTCGCGCCGGGACAGGACGACGAGGTCCTTACGGTAGTCGAACCAGATCTCCAGCAGCAGGACCACGGTCAGATACCAGGCGTAGACGAAGCCGAACATCGCCATAGCCGAACGCAGGTTTGGCGTCAGGAAGATCTCGAAGGCCCGCTCGGGATGGCCCAGGTGGGCCAGCAGCGGCAGCGGCGCCACGATCAGAAAGGCGAGCGCCGTCAACAGCGACAGCCGGTAGGTAGGCTGCACCTCGCGCACGTTGAAGACGCGCTCGAGCGAAGCCAGAATGAAGGCGCCCGCCACCAGCCCGGTGATATACGGATAGACGACGATCAGCAACCCCCAGTGCAGCTCAACTTCGTTCGGATAGATGTAGCCCTGCACCTGGCGCAGCACTTCGGATAAGATGTCCATCGTCAGCTCACCTCCCGGTCCAGATTGGCGTAGAACACCTTTGGGTCGGTGTTCAAGTGGGGCTTGAGGACCTGGATCACGTTAAAGCGCAGGAACCGCGAGAGGGGGCTGCTGCGCTGCTTCAAGTCGCCGAAAATCCTGGCCTGCGTCGGGCAGACCTCGCCGCAGGACGGCACCAGACCCTTGACGAGGCGGTGGTAGCAAAAGGTGCACTTTTCCGCCACATGGGTCACCGGATGGAGAAACCGCGCGCCGTAGGGGCAGCCCTGGATGCAGTAGCGGCAGCCGATGCAGTAGTCGGCATCGACCAGCACGACGCCGTCCTGGGTGACGAAGGTGGCGCCGACAGGGCAGACTTGCACGCAGGGCGGGTTGGCGCACTGGTTGCAAAGCTTGGGAACGAAGAACGTGCGGAGCACGCCCGTTTCTTTCACCGGCGGGAAGCCGGCGATGCCGCCGTCGGGACTGCTCACTACAGTCTCGCCGTCGGTCTGGACCACGTACCGCTCGATCCAGGTGCGGAAATAGTAGGGCTCGCGTGGCACGTTGTTTTCCGCCTTGCAGGCCTCGACGCAGCGGCCGCAACCGATGCAGCGCGAGGTGTCGACGCCCATGGCGTAATTGTGCTCGGCCGGACGGTAGGGGGGCTCTTCGGCCGGCTGGGCGGCCTCGGGCGCTTTAGCTTCCTCCGGCGGGGCGCCTGCCGTCGTCCGGCAGCCCTCCAGCCAGGAGGCAGCCGCCAGCGGCGCCGGCAGCGCTTGCCGCAGAAACGTTCTCCGGTCGATGCCGGTCCCGGACTCCGGCGCCTCGTCCGGGGGCGTGGCTTGTCGGTTGAGCTCGTTCATTTCAGCTCCGGAAAGTGGGGATAGTGGCATTGCCAGCAGACGTAGCGCTCGCCGTGGCTGGCCATGTCCACCCTCGGGATCTGGGCTTCGGCGGCGGCCTCCCGGGCGTGGCACTGGCCGCAGAAGGCCCGGGTGGCGGGCTTGCCCGGACGGCTGCTCAGCGGCCAGATCATATGCTGTTTCTCCGTCTGGTGGCAGCGCGTGCAGGGCAAAGCCGCGTGCGGTGACACCATCTTGGTGCGGGCGATCTGGCCGTGGCAGGCGCCGCAATCCTCCGGGGTGCGGGGTGTCTCCGGCGCGTGGGGGTTGTGGCAGCCGATGCACGGCTTCAGCGGGTTGTGCGTGACCGGATCGATCTGGGGAAAGCCCGTGGGCCGGGAAGGATCATAGCCGTGGCAGAGCGGGCAATAGCCCCGCTCGCGCGGCGCCCGCAGGCGGACCTGAAGCGGATCGTCCGCATGGCCCGCCGCCGGTCCGTGGCAGACTTCACAGGCTACGTTGCGATGGCGCCGGCCGTCGTGCAGCTCGACGATCTCGCTGTGGCACGAGGCGCAAGCCTGGCGGCCAGCATAGTGAATTTTCGCCGCCGCGACCGCGTCGACGGCCGCAGCCCGATAATGGCCAATCTCGCCGAAGGTGGCGGGAACGAAAAAGGCGCGCGCCGCGACCAAGGCGGCTATGAGGATTCCGAACACAATCGCCAACCGCGTCACCTGTTGGGGCATCATTCACTCCTGCGCGAATCGATCTACGGGCCTCATTCTCTGCTTTCTGGTCCAATGTCCGCCCCCTCTCGTTGCTCCCCGCACCCTACTTCACGAACCGGCTGATCGTCTGGAAGACGATCCGCTTCTCGGCTTCCTTGCGCGCCAGCGGCGAGTAGTAATAGGACAGCCTGGCCGTGACCTGCACCGGCACGCGGTCCGGAATGGCGAACCGGAAGGTCTCGGTGCGCTTTTCATCGGGCGCCAGCCGCGTATCCGAGAGCACCTTCGCCCCGTGGAAGAACGCGGCGTCCTCGGCAGCGACCGGCTTGCCGTCGGCGCCGGCCACGACGCGGACGTAGCGGCGCTCTTCGCTGAAATCCTGTCCTTCGTAGGCGTCGGCGGTCACCTCGAGCACCAGCTGGCGCATCGGCGAGCCGGTGGGCACGTGGTGTCCCGCGCCGCTGTTGACGAGCTGGACGGAGACCTCGAGCTGGTCCGCCTGGCGCGCTGTGGCCAGCGCCGTCCGGATGGCCTGGTTGAGCTGTTTCACCGAGTGGCTGCCCGGCATCTCGTGCAGGTTCACACGGGCCGAGCCACCCGCCTTGATCCGGGGCTCGACCACGTCGCCCTCGACGCGGCCCATGTGACAGGCCTGGCACTGGACTTTCTCGCGGTAATACCGGCTGTTCTTCCATTCGGCGAAGGTCGTCAGCACCTCCAGCCCGTTCGCATTCCGGTACTGGTGGCACGGCGCGCAGATGCTCGAGGAAACGTGCACGTCCGAGTAACGCGCCCCGTGCACCAGCGGCCGGGCGTCCTTGATCGGCCCCGTCTTTATCAGGGAGAACTCGGTCACCGCCGCCGGGTTCGGCCCGGCCAGCTTGACTTCCTTGACCGAGTGGCAGTAGTCGCAGGTCACCCCTTCCCAGCTCACTTTTTGCTTCAGCGTCCAATCGCCGAGGTAAACCGCCAGCGGCGAATGGCAGGGCAGGCAGCTCTTTCGGGCCTCCGCGCCGAACTGGGTCTCGGCCAACTCGAGGGCGTCCTGGAACAGGCGGCTCTCCATCGCCGCCGCGTGGGCCGACCGCTTCCAGGCCTCATGAATGGCGCGGTGACAACTGCCGCAGACCTCGGCGCTGCTGATCAGTTCGAGCTTGTCCGCGTCCGCTGTCCCGGCCATCAGCAACGGCAACAGCACTCCTGCGCGCCTCATGCGCCGTCTCCCCTCATGCGGTTCGAATTCCCCGAAGGCGATCCTTCGATGGCGCGGATCGCCAGCCACAGCCCGAGCATCACCACGAGGATCGTGACCAGAGAAATGCCCAGCCCGATGCGCCGTACGTTTCGCTCGCGCAGGGCCGCCAAGCCCGCCTGATAGGTCTCGGCGGCGATCTCCAGGCCCTTGGCGGCCGGCTCGCGGACGGCCGCCACGTCGAAGGCATGGACCGCCACGCGCCTTGACCAGGCTTTCGCGCCCGTCCATTTGCCGGACGAGCGCCTCGGAGACCTCCATGCCGGACTGGCGCGCCTTCTGGAGGATTTCATCGGAGCGTTGCAACCGCTCGCTCAACTCCAGAATGAGCCGGCCCATCTCGGCGGCGGCCTTGCCGCCTGCGTCGTCCGGCCCATGGCATTCGGCGCAGACCGCCTTTTCCCCGACCAGAAGCGCCGGAGTCGGGTGCTCCACCCGGTGATTGCCGTGGCAGACGGTGCAGGCGCCGCGGCCCATTTGCTCGAAGACCGGCTGGTGCGGACTCTTGCGGAAGAGCTGCTCGAGCAGGACGTGGCAGACGCCGCAAACCGCGGCCACCGAATCGACGCCCGGCGGCGTCGCCCCGTGGTTGCCATGACAGGATGCGCAACTGGGCGCAGAGAGGTCGCCCCGTTGGGCGAGCGCCGCCCAGTGCACGCTGGCCTGGTAGTCGGCCAGTTGAGTGACCGGCAGCTTGTAGCGGGCCATGCGCGCCGGATCGGCATGGCACTTGCCGCACGTCTCCGGCAGGCGCAAGGGATGCACCGGCGAGAGCGCGTCCCGGACCTTGCGAATGTTGTGCACGCCGTGGCAGTCCACGCAGTTGGCCACCGCCGTGTCGCCGGCGGCCAGACGCTTGCCGTGGACGCTGGTCTTGTACATGGCGAGCTGGTCGATGCGCTGCTGCGGGTTGTATTTGTGAATCAGCACCGGGTCGCTGTGGCAGGAAGCGCAGAGCTCCGGCACGGCCGTCCGCGCGATCTTGCCTCGAAAGCCGCGCGCGCGGCTCTTGGCGAGCGACATATCGTCCTGGCTCGCATCGCCGCCGTGGCAGGCCACGCAGCCGAAGCCCAAAGAGGCGTGCACATCGGCGCGGTACAGTTTCGCCGGAGCACCCAGCTCCCCCTCGAGCTCCTGATGGCACTCGATGCAGGAATCTTTCGCCCAAAGCGCCGCGGCCGCGGCCAGCAGGATCCAACCGCTCTTCATCGCCAGTACCCCAGGAAAGAGAAGGTCGCCAGATAGGCGAGCAGCGCCACGCCGGCGCCGGTCACCAGGCGCGTCCGGATCTCGCCGTTGCGGCCGGTCGCCCAAAAGGGCAGCGTCACCCACCAGACCGCCAGGAGCGTAAAGCCGATCAAGCCGAGCAATTCGCCTTCGACGCCCAGGACGTGGCTGGGGATCAGTTTCAAGGTGTAGAACGGGGCCAGAAAGTACCATTCCGGGCGGATCCCGGCGGGCGCCGGAGCGAAGGGGTCGGCCTTTTCGCCGAGCTCCCAGGGAAACAGCGCCGCCAGGGCTCCGAGCAGCCCGAGCGCGGCGTACCAGGCCATCAACTCCCGGAGGAAAAAGTTCGGGAAAAACGGCATCTGCGGCACCGGCTCGCCCCGCTCCCGGCACCGCTTCTCCAACCACGGCGGGATGCTGATATTCCACTTCTGCACCAGCGCCAGATGGACCAGCAGGACAAGGGTCGTCAGCCCGGGAAGCACAGCCACGTGGAAGCCGAAAAAGCGCGTGAGCGTGCCGCCGCCGACATCCTCGCCGCCGCGCAGGAACCGTGCCAGCGGTCCGCCGATCCCGGGAAGGCTCGCCGCCATGTCGGTGCCGACCTTCGTCGCAAAGTAAGAGATCGTATTCCAGGGCAGCAGGTAGCCGCTGAAGCCGAACGCCAGCGCCAGAGCGAGCAGGACAACTCCGCTCAGCCAGGTCACCTCGCGGGGCTTGCGGTAGGCGTGGAGAAAGACAACGCTGAACATATGGACGAAGGCCGCCAGGATCATCAGGTTCGCCGCCCAGCTGTGCACGGACCGCACCAGCCAGCCGAACTCGACCCGAGTCATGATGAACTGGACGCTCTCGTAGGCCTCCGTGGGCGTCGGGCGGTAGTAGAGCAGCAGCAGGATCCCCGTGAGCACCTGGATGACGAAGAGAAACAGCGTGATCCCGCCGAAGTAGTACCACATCGTCGCCGAATGTTTGGGCACCGTCTTGTGGGCGATGAAGTCTCGGATTTC
>JBBIMZ010000029.1:0-14264 GCA_037444135.1 Solibacteraceae bacterium | reverse complement strand
ATCCGAATTGCTCCGCGTCCTCCAGGACCGCCAGGTCTGCCGCCTCGGCGCCTCCAAGCCGGTCAAGGTCGATTTCCGCTGCATCGCGGCCACCAACAAGGCCCTGGACCGCCTCGTGCGCCAGGGCCTGTTCCGCTCCCAGCTCTACTACCGCCTCAATGCTTTTGCCATCGATCTGCCGCCGTTGCGGGACCGCCGCGAGGACATTCCCTTGCTGGTCGACCACTTCCTGCGCGAATACGCCGCCGTCATGAACCGCCCCGTGCCCGCCGTCTCCAAACCGGCCATGGACCTGCTGCTCAGCTACCGCTGGCCGGGCAACGTCCGCGAACTCGAAAACGCCGTCGAGCGCGCGCTCGTTATCCGCAAAGACGGCCCCATCCAGCCCGAGGATTTCCCCTTCCAGCGCGAAGTCGAGCCCGACGAGTCCTCCCAATCGCTCGCGGAAATCGAGCGCCGCCACATCGAGCGCATCGTCCGCGGAACCGGGTGGAACCGCTCGCGCGCGGCCCGGAGCCGCAAAATCGACCGGACCCCGCTCTACAACAAGCTCAAACGCTACGGCTTGCGTTGAGCCCGGGCCCGGCTACTCGCCTGCCGGTTCGGTGGCCGGCGCCTCGGCTTCCTCGCCTTCGCCCGTCTCGCCCCGCTCGAGCTCCTCGATCGCCTGCTCGAAATCCTCGCCGGCTTCCTCGCCCAGTTCCTGGCCCATCCGCTTCATGAAGCGCGCGATGCTCTTCGGGTCGTTCTCGTCCACGTCGGCCAGCGACGGGTCCTCGGCCAGACGCTCGAGCCGGTCCTCTTCCGAGCGCGCCAGGGCAAAGCGGGAAAACAGTCGCTCCAGTCGCGTGCCGCCGCAAACCGGGCAGGCGGCGCCCTCGTCGGCCCCCATCCGCCGGAAGAAAATACTCACCTTGCGACGGCAGTCCAGACAACGATACTCGTAAATCGGCATCACCGAACTCCCGCGGGCCGCCTGGCTCGGGCGCGGCGGCGCTCGCAAATCCAAATCAGCTATATTATGCCGGACAGGATATGCGCGCAGCGCATCGTTGACAATTGACACGACAGGTTCCTCAAGCGACCCTGACTCCTGAACTCGAGAGGATTCAGCAGGAGTGGCTCGGCAAGTCTCGCCCCGAGCAGGACAAGCTCTACGCCCAAAAGTTCGCCGAACCCTTCGCGCGCCTCTTCGCCGAGCTGCCCCTCCACGGCGCCTCCGATTCCCTGCGAGACCGTAGGCCCCGTGCCCTCGTCAGTGTCCTCGGTCTGTCCTGGCAGCCCGTCGCCTTGATGGCCGCCTGGTGCCGCCCCGAGCGCCTGCTGCTGCTCGGGACCGAGGAGTCTCTTAAGTCGAAGATCGACGGCGAGGGCGTCCTCGACGTGATCGCGCGCGTCGCCGCCATCGACCGCTCCGCGATCGAAACCCGGCGCGTGGGCGACCCCGGAGAGAACGACATCCACCGCGCCGTGCGCGACTTCCTCGATTCGGGCGTCCGGCCGCCCGACGTGTTCATCGACCCCACCGGCGGCAAGAAGTCCATGTCCGCCGCCGCGGCCCTGGCCGGCTTCCTCGCGGGAGCTCCGCTCGTTTACGTCGACTACGCCCGCTATCAC
Organism: Solibacteraceae bacterium; assembly: GCA_037444135.1. GTDB lineage: Bacteria > Acidobacteriota > Terriglobia > Bryobacterales > Bryobacteraceae > CALKXJ01. The sequence goes on along the minus strand of JBBIMZ010000029.1, from coordinate 12,647 downwards.
GGCCCGAACCGCATCCCGGTCGCCGGAACCGAGTACCCCCGCCTGCTCGCCAACCCTCTCGAAGTCCTCGGCGACTTGGAACTGCGCGAGGTCTTTGCCGCTTTCAATCGCAGCGATTACGACGAGGCCCGGCGTCTGGCGGACCGGCTCGCCGCCCGCCTCTACGAGCCGCGCGAAGCCGAGACCCTCACCCGCCTCGCGGCCGGTTATGCCGCCTGGGACCGCTTCGACTTCGCCGCGGCCCACCGGGAGCTCTCGGCTGCTCGCGAGCTCCTGATGAAGTTTTCGCTTCCGGGCGGATGGGCGTGGGCCGGCCAAGTCCAGCCCGTCCTGTCCGGCAATCTCCGCGCGCTCGAGGTCCTCGCCAAGATGCCTGCCGCCCCAGCCACGATCGAAGAGGGTCTCCCGCTCGTCATCTGGTACCTGGCCGCCGCCGGGCGCATGCTCGAAGCGGACAAAACGAGCCTCGCCGTCCTCCTCCCCTACGCCGCCGTCGAACGCTACGCCGGGCTTTGCCTCCGCCTCGAATGGGGTCTCAAGGAGGACGATCCCGACTATTCGCTCGTCACGCACAAGCTCGATCGGGACAAGTTCCACCGCGCCGGCGAAAAACTCGTGGGCGGCCGCTACGAGCGCCGCGAGCCGGCCGGCCCGCTCACCTTTACGCTCAGCGCCCAGTTGCTGGCCTCTCTGTCGCCTCACCGCCTCCCGTTCAAGCAGCTCGGACCGCTCCGCGGTCTGGCGATGACGCGCAACCACTGCGAGTACGAACACGGCTTTCTCCCCAAGCTGCCCAAGCCAGAGGACGTTGCCGGATTTCTTGCAGTCGCCCGCGAGATCGTGGCCGCCGCCTGCGGTCAGGACTTCTTCGAGCACTGGCTCCAGGATTGCCGCTTCGCCCGGCTCCCGCGGCCGCTCGGCGCCGTCTGACGCCGAGCGGCGCCTGCGCGCAGTCCGTCAACCGCTGCGCCAGCTTACAGTAACGGGATGGCGGTCACGCCCGCCGCACGATTATTTCTCCCGCATTCCCGCCCGCGTGCACGGATCTTCCCCGCCTCCGCCGCCACCCCGGTGGTTTTCCACAGGCTCTCCCGTCGGCTCTCCGCTGCGGTCCTGTCCCTGTCTCCCGGCGGCCGCCTGTCGGGGCGGGTTCTCTCGAACTCTAAAACAGATACTTGATTCCGAACTGGAGTTCGCGCATCGTCCGCGCGGAGGTGATGCGGCCGAACGTCGACGGGCTGCGGATGTCGTTCGGTGGCGTGTTCCAATTGGGATGGTTGGAGAAGTTGAACGCCTCGAAGCGGAACTCCACCTTGTGCCCTTCAGCCGCGCGAAAGTCCTTGTGCAGCGCGAAATCCCACACGATCGTCCCCGGCGTCCGAAGCACGTTTCGACCGGCCGTGGGATTGCGGTAGGGCAGCGTCGGATCGGTTCGCGAGAACGCGTTAATCTCCCAGAATTTCTCCGGCGTCGCCTTGTCCGGGAACGGGCTGATGCCCGTGGCGTCCGGGCGGAATTCGTCCACGCCGGTGTTGGCGAAATCGCCCATCCCGCCGACGTTCCACGGCGTGCCGTCGCCCAATGTCAGGATACTGCCCACCTGCCAGCCGCCGAGAATCGCGTTGCCGGCACGCCCCAGATCCGCCGCCCGGCCGCCTCCCACCGGCAGGTCGTACAGCACCGAGACCACGAACCGGCGCCGCTGGTCGAACTGCGACAGCCCCCGTTCGTTGGCCAGCGCATAGCTGTTGGGCGGGAACAGCGAATCGCCCGATCGCGTGCGAACCCCGCTGCCCCCGTCGATCGCCTTGCTCCAGGTGAACGCAGCCAGATACGTCAGACCGGCCGAGAGCCTCTTTTGCACCTTGATCCCCAGCGCGTTGTAGTTGGAATTGACAACGCCGTCCACCACCTGAATGCGCCCGTAAGCCGGCCACGGACGGCGCTGCTCGATCGTGCGCGTGTCGGACGGACCCGTCCGCAGGATCGCTTCGTTGTAGGCCCGCATCCGCTCCAACTTGTGGCCGGCGTTGCCCTGGTAGCTGACTTCGACCAGATGCTGGCCCGGCAGCTCGCGCTGAATGTTGAATATCCACTGGAACACATACGGCGTGCGGCGGTTGGTGGCGTTCGTCAGCGTATACGGAGGACCGGCGCACACCCCCGCCCAGCCGGTGCACTGAAACAGCGCCCGTTCGGCGGCCCAGGGATCATCGAACAGCGAATCCGGCTTCTCCTCGTTCGACTCGTAGCGCCCGCGGCCGGCCAGGTTCCGCCCCATGTCGAAGCGCGGATTGCCCGTATCCTGCGTGTAGAATACACCAAAGCCGGTGCGGATCGACCACTTCGCCGTCGGTGTGTAGGCCAGGCCCAGACGCGGGGCAAAGTCGTTCTTGTCCGTGTACACCGTGGCGCGCCCGAGCAGCTCGTCACCCGTGGCCGTCGGAATCGCGTCATGGAACCGGAACAGCAGGCCCTCGTAGAAGTCGCCTTTGCCCGGCCGCACGAAAATCGGCACCCGCGTTCCCTCCAGCAACCCGTTCGGACCGACGCCGGGGTCGAAGAACTTCACGTTCATGATCCCGCGGTACTTGTCGTAGAACGGCGGCGTCAGCTCATAGCGAACGCCCAGGTTCAGGGTGAGCTGCGGCGTCACGCGCCAGACGTCCTCCAGGTAGGCGGCGACGGTGGAGCGGCGGAACATCGTATTGGCCATGCCGAGCGCCCGCTCCGACCTTCGGCTGTGCCCCAGCATGTAATCGGCAAAGGCGTGGCCCGGTTCGCCCACGCGATTGGCCGGATTGAACGTCGCCTTCCCCTGGATGATGAACGAGCCGCGGGCGAACTGGTTGCCGATCTGGTTGTAACGCTCGCGGCGCGCCTCGCCCCCGAAACGGATGTGGTGCCGGCCTTTCACGATCGAGACGTTGTCCAGCCACTGGAAGTAATGGTTCCGGTTGACATACGGACCTTCGGTGGATTCGCCGAATCCGGAGATGCCGGCGCCCTCCAGCGAAACGCTCGGCGTTCCCCAGGCCGCCGCCACCGGCGAATACAGCCCTCGGATGCCCAGTTCGGCCGTCACGTCGCGCTCGTAGGCGTAATGCAGCAACATGTCGTTGAGAAACTGCGTGTAGCCGAACCGGAACTCATTGACCACCGTCGGGCTGAAGGTGCGCGTGTTCGACAGCATCGCCTGTTTGGTGCGCGTCACCACCTTGCCTTCCTGCTGCTCGAAGGCTTGCGGCAGCACCTGGTACTCGTCGCCCCAACTGAAGCGCCCGAACCAGGTCGAGCCGGCGCTCTCCTGAAGATCCATCCGCGCCGTGAACTGGTCCTGGTCCATCGGCCGGCTCGCGTTGCGGATGAAGTTCTGGAAGGTGTCGTCGCCCGGCCGCGTCGGCTCGGGATAGAACTCCAGCAGCTTCAGCGCGACCGGATGCAGCCGGCTCTTCGGGATGATGTTGCCGGGAAACTGCGTCGCCGAAATCGCCCGGCCGTCGGCGGCGAAAACCCGGCTCAGCGGATCGTAGATGTTCCGTCCGGACTGGGAGAAATCTCCCTCCCGCATCCGCTTGGTCGCCACATTGGCCCGGCGTTCGGTCGCTTTGCGGTCCCTGAGACCCTCGGAGTTCACCATGAAGAACAGGCGGTCGCGGCCCTGGAATTGCTTCGGAATCATCGCCGGACCGTCCTGGGTGAAGCCGAATTGGTTGCGGACGAACGGGTTCTTTGCTCCCGTCTTGTTCCACTCCTTCGCATCCAGATCGTCGTTGCGGTGAAACTCGAACAGGGCGCCGTGGTATATGTTGGTTCCCGGTTTTGTCGTCACGTTGACCTGCGCCGTCGCCCGGCCGAACTCAGCCGAGTAAACGCCCGACTGGACCTTGAACTCCTGAAGCGCCTCCACCGAGGGCCGCACTACGAACGTATTGAAGTTCACATCGGTGTTCTCGATCCCGTCCAGAGTGAAGTGATTGAACTCAAGCCGCTGACCGGCGACCGCGATCCCCTGTTGCGGCCGTTCGCCGCCCTGCCGGCCGTCGGCCTGGCCGCCCACGCCCATTTCCCCGACCACATGGGGCGTCAGCTTCACCAGTTGGAGATAGTTCCGCCCGTTCAGCGGAAGTTCAATAATGCGTTGATTTTCGATGACGGTGCCGACCGCCGTCGATTCCGTCTGAAGCTGTTGCGCGCCCGCGACCACCTCGATCGTCTCGGTGACCGCGCCGACTTCGAGCGTGAAATCCGCGCGCAGTACGTCGCCGACTTGCAGCAGCAACCCCGACTGAGTCGCCGTGCGGAAGCCGGCCTGCTCCACGCGCACTGAGTAGGTCCCCGGAACGAGGAATGGGACGCTGTAACGCCCGGCCTCGCTCGTCTGTACGGTGCGGGATTGGTTTGTGGCTATGTTCGTGACCGTGACTGTCGCGCCTTGGATCACCGCTCCAGTCGCGTCCGTAACCTGCCCGGTGATCTCCCCGAAGGTCTGGGTAAACGCGGGCAGCGCCAGGAATGCCAGCAGCAACCGGTACTTCATTGCTCACCCCCGTCGGGTGTCCACCCACGTGTTAGGAGCTGTTACGAGTCACTATCAGTCTAAGCCCGCCTTCTCATCCCTGTCAAGATTTTTCCTAACCCCGCTAACCCCGCCGCCGGCTCCCCCTGCGCGCCTTCTGGCCCTTGCCCGGCACGATCGGCTCGCTCGGCGCCGCCCAGCGCCCCAGCCGGTAGATGCGCTCGTAGCCCGCCGTCAGGTTCGCGATGCGCACCGTGACCGCTCCGCCCGCGTCGCAACTGTAGGTCTCCTCGATCTCCTGGCCCCACGCCCCGTCCCACCGCTCCACGGCCGCGCCCGCCAGCTCCGCCCGCTCCCGCAGCGACGGATCGAAGGGAAAGTAGATCTCGTCCCACAGCGTGATGTCGCCCAGCGGCTGGCCGTCTTCGCTCCGGTGACTGCACTCCAGATACCGGAAGTGCCCGATGTTGTGCGCCGGACGGTAGCGCCGCGCCACGCGCAGGGTCGGCTCGCCCGCGGCCGGCAGCGCCGTGCCCTTGGCAAACAGCGGGTCAAAGACGACCGTCTGCCCGCAGTCGGCCTCCCGCCACACTCCGAAATAGCGCGTGAAGGTGTCGCGCAACACGTAGCCGGTCTGCTCGTCGGCCTGAATCGCCAAGCCGATCGCCGTCGCCGAATGCGTGTAGGTCGAGCGCTTCACGCGCCGCCCGAACACCTCCCGGAGCGCCCGCGGCACCAGCGGCAGCTCGCTGCCGCCGCCGGTCACATACAGCAGGTCCGGCTCGGCGCGGTGCGCGCTCAACAGATCCTCGACGGCGTGCACGGTTTCCTCCACCAGCGGGCGGCACCGCTCGTAAAAGCTCTCCACCGGCAGCGTCACCGGCCCCCACTCCGGATGCACCAGCTCCAGGTCGATCACGATCCGCCGCGTGTTCGGATGCAGCGCTTCCTTCTTCTGCCGGCACTCCTCGTGCAGCACGAACCACTGGCCCTGACTCAGCGCGTCTCGCTCGCTCGCACTGACGCCCGCCTCCTCCAGCGCCATCTCCGCCAGAAGATGATCGAAATCATCGCCGCCCAGCGTGGGAATCCCCTCGGAAGCGATCACCGAGAACAGCCGCTCGTCGCTGCGCACCAGCGACGCGTCGAACGTCCCCCCGCCCAGATCGTACACCAGCAGCATGCCCCGGCTCCGCCCCGGAAGCTTGCCCTGATTGGCGTGGACGAACTCCACCGCCGCCGCCGAAGGCTCGTTCAGCAGCCCCAGCACCTCGAAACCGGCGCGCCGAAAGCCCTCTACAGTCAGAAAGCGCTGGTTGCCGTTGGCGTTGGCCGGAACGCCCAGCATCACCTCCAGCGGCTCGCCCTGCCGCATCTCGAGCGTCGAGCGCTCCGCCAGAGAGGCCTTGAGCGAGGCCGCCAGCTCCGTCAGCAGCTCCAGCATCCGCACGCTCTGCCCGGCCATCTCCACGCGCGTCTCCGGCCCGGCCTCTTCCAGGTAGCGTTTCAGCGAGCGGATGACCGTCCAGCCCGTCGCCTGCTGCGCCTCCCAGGCCTCCCAGCCGTAGCGGCGTTCGGCTCCCTTCACCGCCACCAGCGGCGGATACCAGTCGCACCGCTCCCCTTGCGGCGTCTCGAAGCTGATCAGCGGATAGTTGCCACGGTCGACCGCCGCCACGACAATGCGCGTCGTGCCGAAGTCGATCCCCAGCCTCATCGGAACTGCTCGGTCCGCGCCGGCGGCGCCGGCCTCACGCGGCCTCGAGTTCGACCAGCTCGACCTCCATCGTGAGCTCCTTGCCGGCCAGCGGATGATTGCCGTCGATCGTCACCGTCGTCTCGCTGAAGGCCGTCACGCGGACCTCCGACTCGTGCCCGTCGGCGTGCCGCACCCGCAGGGCCGTCCCAATCTCCAGCTCCAGGTCCGGCGGCACCAGGCTCCGGTCCAGCGTCGCCGTCATCTCGTCGTGGTAGGGCCCGAACGCCTTGTCCGGCCCGATCTTGAAGGTCTTCGTCTCGCCCGGCCGCATTCCGACCACGCCCTCTTGCAGGCCGGGGATAATCTGCGATTCGCCGACCACGAACTCGAGCGGCTCGCGGTTCCGCGTCGTCGCGAAAACGGTCTCGTCCTCCAGCTTGCAGGTGTAGTGGATCCGGACGGTGTCTCCCGGCTTCACCTGCGGAACCGGATTGGACTCGGTGTGATGCTCCATATTTCGTTTATCATCCCAATCCCGCCGCCCCAAAGTCAAAGCCGACCCGGCTGGCGTATGCTGGTTCTGAAACATCGGAGTCGAACGCGCCATGAATTGCTCAGCCAGAATCGCCCTGATCAGTCTCGCTTGCGTGACTTTCGCCGGCCGCGCCCCTGCCCAGCTCGGCCTCTTCTCCAAGGACCAGCGCATCGAGTTCACGCGCGAATGGAAAGGCGAGCGCTTCCCTGACGGTCGCCCCAGAGTGCCCGATGAAGTCCTCCAGCGCCTCGCCACCGTCACCGCCGAAGAGGCCTGGGGCACTCTCCGCCGCTTCGGCTTCAACCACCAGTTCGAGGGCGGCTGGCAGGTCATCAACCCCGGCCAGAAACGCATGGTCGGCCGCGTCGTCACCGCCGTCTTCATGCCGCTCCGCCCGGACGTCAACGCCGTCATCAACGACTACGGTAAGCGGGAAGGCCGCGTCGGCCCCGGCCAGAACTCGTGGGTGATCGACACGCTCGCGCCCGGCGACGTGCTCGTCGTCGACCTGTTCGGCAAGATCGAAAACGGCACCATGGTCGGCGACAACCTCGCCACTTCGATCTACAGCAAGAGCCGCAACGGGCTCGTCGTGCATGGCGCCGTGCGCGACGTCTCCGGCATTGAGGAGATCGACGGCTTTCGCGTCTACGTCCGCGGCGTCGATCCCTCCGCGCTTCGCGACGTCATGCTCATGGGTATTAACGTGCCCATCCGCATCGGCAGGGTCACCATCATGCCCGGCGACGTCGTCGTCAGCGACCCCGAGGGCCTCACCTTCATCCCGCCCCAGCTGGCCGAGCAGGTGGCCGCCGACAGCGAACTGACTCAAGCTCGCGACCGCTGGGGACACCAGATGCTCCGCGAAGGCAAATACACTCCCGGCCAGATCGACACCCAGTGGACGCCGCAGATGATTGAGGAGTTCAACAAATGGGCCGAGCAACAGGGCCTCAAGGCCCGCATGAAACCCCGCTGATCGCCGCGGCCCTGCTAGCCGCCGGCGCGCTGCTCGCGGCGCATCCCTACGCCGACGCCGTCGCCGAATGGCGGCGCACGCGCGAACAACGCCTCCAGGCCGACGACGGCTGGCTCACCGTCTCCGGCCTGTTCTGGCTCAAGGAGGGCGATAACAGCTTCGGCGCCGACCCGGCCTGCGACATCGTCCTCCCGCCGGGCTCGGCGCCCCCGAAGGCCGGCCTCTTCGAGCACCGCCAGGGCCGGACCGTCCTGCGCTGGACCGCCTCCCCGGCGTCCCCCCTCGAAATGGAGCCCGATAAGACCATCGCCCGGTTCGGCGACCTCAGTTTCCAGATCATCCGCCGCGGCAGCCGCTACGGCGTCCGCTTGCGCGACAAGAACAGCCGCTTCCGAAGAGAATTCTCCGGCCTGAAGTGGTACCCCGTCGATCCGGCCTGGCGCGTCACCGCCCGCCTGGTCCCCTACCCGGCGCCGCGCCGCTTCCGCGTCGCCTCCACCATCGGCGAGCCTCAGGAGTACGAATCGCCTGGCTGGCTCGAGTTTCAGCTTCTCGGCCGGCGCCTGCGCCTCGAGCCCGCCCTCGAGGCCGGGCAGCTCTTCATCATCTTCAAAGACCTCACCAGCGGCAAAACCACTTACCCCGCCGGCCGCTTCCTCTACGCCGACCCGCCCCGAGACGGCCGGGTGATCCTCGATTTCAACAAGGCCTTCAACCCGCCGTGCGCCTTCACCCCCTACACCACCTGCCCGCTGCCGCCCAAACAGAACCACCTTCCCGTCGCCATCGAGGCCGGCGAGAAGATCTATGAACCCAAAGCCGACGCCGCCGGCGCGGCGCTTGAATCCAGCCGCGCCGCTGTGATAGCACACTAGGACCAGGAGGCTGCATGCATTTCGGATCCACTCGTCTCGTTCTCTTGAGCGCCCTCGTCTTGGCGTCCTGCGCGACCGGCCCGGCGCCCAACACTCCCCCCTGGTACTGGCAGGCCGCCCAGGATACCTACCGCGCCGGAGACTACTCGAAGGCCATCGATCACCTCAGCGAGATCGCGGCGCCGGGCGGCGAGTTCGCCGACCGGGCGCAGCCTTTTCGGCTCGTCCTCGCCGCCGGCATCGCCAACGGCTACGCCGATCTGGCCGAAGCCTTCGAAGCCGGCGCGCGCATGAACCAGAAGGCCGCCACCGATTTCCGCCGCCGCATGAACGTCTATCGCAGCCAGGCCAACCGCCGCGCCGTCAGCTTCGCCGAGTTCTACGCCGCGTTCCGCAAAGCCGGCCCGGGCGACGCCATCCCGATCGCCTTCCCCTATCCGAGCGGCAGCCCCCTCCCCGTCGCCGAACTCACCAAGGCCGGCCAGGGCATCGTGCTTTCGGAAACCGAACTCGCCACCGCCGAGCGCCGCGCCATCGAGCGCGCCATCCTCATGTCGGCCTGCCGCGCCGTCGGCGCCGAGGAGGATACCGCCAAGGCTCAGCAAATCTTCAGCGGCCAGAACGTCACCGTCCCGAAAGCGACGTTCCTTCTCACCATGGCCAAGGAACTCAACGAGCTCGCCGAACTTTACGGTCCCGCCAAGATGAATGAGCCCGACAAGCTCAAAGCCCTCAACGAGCAGGCGCTCGAGACCTTGAAGGCGCTCCCCGAATCCGCCGACGCCAAGAAGCTGATCGAGAAGATCGAAAAGACCCTCAAACCGAAGTCATGACGGCGGCCGGTCCGGTTCCGCCAGCCGGGCCGGCTCGCCCGGACTCTGGACGACGTGGAGGGGCAGGTCGCGCTCGGCGCAATCCGGCAGGGGCGTCACCGAATAGTAGTTGAGGCCGTAGCGCCAGGTCCGGTGGATCGGCTCGACGCAGACCTCCGCGCGGCGCGGCTCGATCCGGCGCCACAACGCGCGCGCCGAACCGGTCTGGTCGAGCGCCGGAAACGTGGCCAGCTTCAGGTGCACGATCCCGGCGGCGGCCGCCAGCGTCACCGCGGCCACCGCTAGGTCCCGCTTTCCGACGCGTTCCAGCCACCAGGCAAGCGCTGCGGCCGCCGCCACGGGCAGGAATGCCCAAGGATCGACGTCCGGGCGCCCGGCGCGCGTCAGCCCCACGCGCAGCGCTTCCGGCAACACCGCGGCTGCGTAGGGAACCAGCGCCAGCAACGCCGCCGAACAGGCCAGCGTCGCTTTGAGGCTCCGCGCCTCGGCCGCCGCCACTCCCAGCAGCGCGCAGGCCGGCGGTAACAGAGGCAGCAAGTAGCCCGGCAACTTGTTGGTCGCCGCCGAGAAGAACACGAAGCCGAATCCGAACCAGGCCAGCAGCCGGCGCCGGCTGGCATCCTCCCAAAAGGCGCGGCGGAAAAGATGCGCCGCCAGCGGCGCCCACGGCGCCAGGCCCGCCGCCAGCACGGGCAGGTAGAACCAGCACGGCTGCACATGCTGGATCGTCTCGCTCGCGAAGAGCTCGAAGTGGTGCTTCCAGAAGAACTCTTCGAGAAACGGCCTGCCGTTGGCGGCGGCGCAGGCCACATACCAGGGCGCCGCCGTCGCCATCGCTGCGCTGATGAACCACACGAGCGGGCCCCGCTTCCGGCGGCCGATCCAGAAAAAAGGCGCCGCCAGCGCCACCGGCACCAGCCCTTTGGAGAGCACCGCCAGCCCGAGCAGCAATCCGGCGGCCGCCGCGGCCTTCCGGCTCTCGGAGCGGATCCACTCCAGGCTCACCAGCATCGCGGCGGCCGACGTTGCCGCCAGCGGCAGGTCGGTCACTGCGAGGTGGCTGAACGCCACCCAGCCCGCGCTCGTCGCCAAGAACGCCGCCCCGTACCAGGCGGCACGCCGCCCGAATTCGCGCTCGAGGCGCCGCTGGAAGAACACGAGGAAGCCGAGGCTCATCAAAGCCACGGGCAGACGCGGCGCCAGCTCCGGTCCCAGGCCCGCGCGGAAGCCGAGCGCCGCCATCCAGTAGAGCAGCGCCGGCTTCTCGAACCACGGCCGGCCCCACAGCCGCGGCGTCACCCAATCGCCCGAGAGAGCCATCTCGCGGCCGATGGCGGCATAGCGCGGCTCGTCCGGTCCCAGCAGTCCCGCGTCGCTCAAGCCGAAGAACAAAAGCAGGTAAATGACGGTGGCGGCCGCCACAGCGGCCGGCATGGAACGGAGCACCACCCAAGAGTATAATGGCCTGAAGGGACACGCTTTGTTTGTAAACCTTCCCACCGCCCAGAATGCCGTAATCCGCCTGCACGAAAGCGACAACATCGCCGTGGCGCGCGTGCCGCTGACACCCGGATTCGAGTTCGCGCTCAACGGCGCCACCTGCCCGGTGCGCGAACCGGTGCCGCCCGGCCACAAAGTCGCCTTGACGGCGATCGGCGCCGGAGGCATCGTGAGGCGCTGGGGCCAGATGATCGGACGGGCCACGCGGCCCATCCAGCCGGGCGAGCATGTGCACGTGCACAACCTGGCCTACGAAGAGCGCACCATCGCCTACGAATTCCCCGACAGCGAGCCTCCGCCGGCCCAGCCGCAGGCCCCCGTGCCGTCCTTCCTCGGCTATCTGCGCGAAGACGGGCGCGCCGGCACGCGCAACTACATCGCCGTCGTGGCGGCGAGCAACTGCGCCGCCTACGCCGTCACGCTCGCCGCGCGCACCTTCGAGGGCGAGACGCTGCCGCCGAACGTCGACGGCGTGGCGGCGTTTCCCATCGAAGGCGGCTGCGGGATCGCCATCGGCCCGGACACCATGCAACTGGAGCGCACGCTGGCCGGCGTGATGAACCACCCGAACGTCGCCGGCGCCGTGCTCGTCGGTCTGGGCTGCGAGGTCAACCAGATCGAGCGCTACTTCCCCGGCGGGGCCGCCCGTGCGGGACGCCTTGTCGGACTGACGCTCCAAGGCGCCGGGGGAACCCGCGCCGCCGTCGAGGCGACGCGCCGCGAGGTGTGGAGGATGATCGAGCGGGCCGCCCAGGACCGGCGCGTCGAGATTCCGGCTTCGAAGCTCGTTCTGGCCCTCCAGTGCGGCGGATCGGACTCCTTCTCCGGCATCACCGCCAATCCCGCGCTCGGCCACTGTTCGGACCTGCTGGTCGCTTGCGGCGGCACGGCGGTGCTCTCAGAGACGCCGGAGACATTCGGCGCCGAGCACCTGCTGGTGAAACGGTGCCGGAGCCGCTCCGTCGCCGAGCGCTATCTGAGTTTCGTCGAAACTTACAAAGCCTACCTGCGCCGCTTCGACTCCACTTTCAACGACAACCCGAGCCCGGGCAACAAGGACGGCGGCCTGACCACGATCCTCGAAAAGTCGCTCGGCGCCGTCATCAAAGCCGGCACGACGCCCATGACCGACGCGATCGATTACGCCGAGCCGATCCGCACTCCCGGCTTCGTCTTCATGAACACGCCCGGCTACGATCCGGTCTCCATGGCCGGCCAGGCGGCCGGCGGCGCGAATCTGTTCGCCTTCACCACCGGCCGCGGCAGCGCCACCGGCTTTCCGACGATCCCGGTCATCAAGATCGCCAGCAACAGCCGGCTCTGGCGGACGATGCGCGAGGACATGGACGTCAACGCCGGACGCATCGCCGACGGCGAGGCCACCGTCGAAGAGGTCGGACGGGAGATTTTCGAACTGGTGCTGCGGGTCGCCTCCGGCGAGCGGACCTCGTCGGAGCGCCTGGGCCACAACGAGTTCGTGCCGTGGCGCATCGGCCCGGTGCTCTGAGAGGATGGAACCCATGCCACTGCTGCTTTCGGCCTTGTTGTTGCTCGGCGCCCCCGGCGCGACGCCGGCCGAGAACGCCAGGTCGGCGCTCGACAAGGCCACGCTCGAAGCCTACGTGCGCCATCTGTTTCTGTGGGGCCCGCAGATTCAGGTGCCCATCTCGGATCCGAGGCCGTCCGAGTTGCCGGGCCTGCTGGCCG
>JBBIMZ010000028.1:0-14709 GCA_037444135.1 Solibacteraceae bacterium | reverse complement strand
CGGATAATCGCTCATCACCTTCACCAGGTCGGTCGAGAACTTGCGGTGAAAGGCGAGCGTGGCCTCGGCGTGCCGCTCGCCCGGGAATTTCTCCAAGCCGAAGTGATGCCAGAAAGTGAACGGCGTGCGGTCGACGTCCTGGCCGCGGAGCACGCGGTCGATGCGCTCGCGCGGGGTCAGTGCGGCGCCGCGCAGCACCGCCGGAAAGGCCAGAAGAAATTCCCTGCGAGTGGTCATAGCCGTCAGTAAACCATGCCTCCGGGTTGGAGCGCAGGCTGGCGGATCTCCAGGCAGCCTCTGACGGCCGGATACAGCTTGCCGGGATTGAGCCGTCCTTCGGGATCAAAGACGCGCTTGAGACGCACCATCATCTCGATCGAATCCTCCGAGAACTGCACTCTCATCAGGTTCAGCTTTTCGATGCCCACGCCGTGCTCGCCGGTGATGGAGCCGCCGGCAGCGACGCAGTGCTCGAGGATCTCCTCGCCGGCGCGGATGGCTTTTTCGAGTTCGCCCGGCTTGCGTTTGTTGAAGAGTATGATCGGGTGCATGTTGCCGTCGCCGGCGTGGAAGATGTTGCTGATCAGGAGCCCGTACTTTTCCGACACCTGGCGGATGAAGCGCAGCGTGGCGGGCACCTGGGCGCGCGGGACCATGCCGTCCTGCACGACGAAGCTAGGGCTGACGCGCCCGACGGCGCCGAAGGCGTTCTTTCGGCCTTTCCAGAGCAGCTCGCGCTCCTCGGCCGTGCGCGCCAGGCGGACCTCGCGGGCGTTGCACTTGCGGCAGGCGGCCGAGACCTGCTCGACCTGCTCTTCCACCGCTTCGCGCAGCCCCTCGAGTTCGATCAGCAACACGGCGGCGGCGTCCATGGGATAGCCGGCGTGTGTGGCCTCTTCGACCATCCGGAGCAAGACGCCGTCCATCATCTCCAGCGCCACCGGCGTGATGGCCTGAGCCGTGATTTCGGCGACCGTGCGGCCGCAATCTTCCGGATCGTCGTACACCGCAAGTAGCGTCTTTACCGCTTCGGGCTTTCGCATCAGGCGGACGATCACCTTGGTGACCAGAGCCATGGTGCCCTCCGAGCCGGTGAGCAGCCCGGTCAGGTCGTAGCCCGGAAGGTCGGGCTCCTTGCCGCCGGTGGTGACGACCGTGCCGTCGGCCAGCACAAGCTCCAGTCCCAGCACGTGATTGGTGGTGACGCCGTAGGCCAGCGTGTGCGGCCCGCCGGCGTTTTCGGCGACATTGCCGCCGATCGTGCAGGCCTTTTGGCTGGAAGGATCCGGTGCGTAGAAGTAGCCCGCGTCCTGCACGGCGAGGCTGATGTCGAGGTTGACGACGCCCGGTTCGACGACGGCGCGCTCGTTCTCGAGATCGATCTCGAGGATTCGGTTCATCCGGGCGAAGGAAATGACGACGCCGCCCGACACCGGGACGGCCCCGCCGCTGAGTCCGGTGCCGGCGCCGCGCCCGACGATCGGCACGTTGTACTTGCCGGTGATCCGCACGATGGCGACCACGTCGGCAGTCGAGCGGGGAAAGACGACCATGTCCGGGCGCGCCTTGTCGACGCCGCCGTCATACTCGTAAAGCAACAGGTCCTCGTCCCGGTCCAGATAGCCGCGCGGCCCGAGCAGCGCGGCCAGCTCCTGTTTGGCTTGTGGCGGAATCATCGTCAGAGGAGGGATCGCAGGTAGGCGAGCATGCGCTCGTCTGTCCATTCGGTCGGGCCGATAATCTTTTGCACCACCTTGCCCTGCTGATTGATCACATAGGTCTCCGGATACCGGTAGGTGCCGTACAGCGAGCTGATCCGGGCGTCCGGATCGCGCGCGGTGAGGAACGAAACCCGCGTGCGCTCCAGGAAGCGCCGGTAGGCCGCCTCGTCCTCGTCGACGCTGATGCCGTGAACGACCACGCCCGAGTCCTTGAGCTGTTGCTGCATCTGGTCGAGCGAGGGCATCTCTTCGATACAGGGCGGGCACCAAGTGGCCCAGAAGTTCAACACGAGGAGCCTCCCGCCGAAGGAGGCCGGTGAAACGGTGAGGCCGTTGTCTGTTCGAATGGAGAAGTCCGGCGCGGCGTCTCCGACGCCGACGACCTTTTCGCGGACGGCGTGGGCGAAGACGGCCAGCAGCGCGATCAGGAGTACTGCGATGGCCCCCGCCAGCACGCGGTCGAGATTCGAAGATGGCATCTTGTGCTACGTCTTAATCTTAGAGTATCCGATCCCGGTCTGAGCGCATCAGATGGAGGTGGGGATGCTGATCTCCCGACGAGTTGAATTTTCCGCCTCCCATGTCTGCCGGCGGGCCGAGCTGTCCGAGGAAGAGAACCGGCGCCAGTACGGCAAAGAGGCCGAGCCGGAAGGCCACGGGCACAATTTTGTCGCCGAGGTGACGCTGCGCGGCCGGCCCGATCCGGTCACGGGGATGGTGTTCGACCTCTAGCGCCTCAAGGAGCTCCTCCAGCGCGAGATCGTCGAGCCGTTCGACGACCGCTTCCTGAACCGCGAGGCGCCCCCGTTCGACCGGATCGTACCGACGCCGGAGAACATCGTCCGCGAGATCTGGCGCCGCCTGGCGCCTCATTTTGACGGGGCGGTGCGGCTCCACGCCGTCCGCCTGTGGGAGACCGAGGAGCTCTGCGTCGAGTACCGCGGCGAGGACGGAGAATGAGGCTCACGCGCCGCTACCGGTTCTCGGCTTCCCACCGGCTGCATGCGCCCGAGCTTTCCGAGGCGGCCAACCGGGCGCTCTACGGCAAGTGCAACAATCCCTTCGGACACGGCCACGATTACCTGCTCGAGGTCACCGTGCAAGGGCCGGTGGATCCCGTGTCCGGACGGGTGGCTCGCGTCGACGATCTGGACCGGATCGTGCAGGCGGAAGTCGTCGAACCGTTCGACCGGAGGAACTTGAACGCGCTGCTTCCTGGTGCGCTCGTGCCGACGACCGAACACGTGGCCGCGGAAATTCTGAGCCGGCTCCGGCGCCGGTGGCCGGAGCTGTTTCCCGCTTCCGGGCCGCGGCTCGACCGTGTCCGGCTCTACGAGACCAGGCGGAACATCTTCGAGATAGCGAGCAACGAAAATGAAGACTGACAAGGCGCTAGTCAAAGTCATGCCGCCGAAGCCGGGCGAATCGACGATCGCCGAGCTGATGAAGCAGGTGCTCCGCGAACTCGGCGAGGACCCGGCGCGCGAGGGGCTCGTGCGGACGCCTAAGCGCGTCGAGGACGCACTGCGCTTTCTCACCGCCGGCTATCGCATGAGCCTCGAACAGGTGGTCTACGGCGCGCTGTTCACGGGCAAATACGACGAGATGGTGATCGTGCGGGACATCGAATTCTTCAGCCTCTGCGAGCACCACCTGCTGCCGTTCTTCGGCAAAATGCACATCGCCTACATCCCGAAGGAACGGGTGATCGGGCTGAGCAAGATCCCGCGCATCGTCGATATGTTCGCCCGGCGGTTGCAGGTGCAGGAGCGCCTGACGCAGCAGGTGGCCGAAACGCTCCGGCAGATCACCGAACCGCGCGGCGTTGGTGTGGTCTGCGAAGCGCGCCACTTCTGCATGATGATGCGGGGCGTGGAAAAGCAGCACTCCGGCGCGGTCACCAGCGCTATGCTGGGCGCCTTCCGGACGCGGCGCGAGACGCGCGAGGAGTTCCTGGCGCTGGTGGGTCGCAACTCGCTCCAGTTCTGAGCTCGTGCTTGAGCCGAACTCGGCCGGGCCGCTATTCTGGACTCAGTCATGATGGAGAACTTCCGGGAGTTCGAAGCCGGTCCCGATCCGTTCGGCGAGACGTGGAGGGTGCGCCTCGGGTGGCTCCAAACCGCGATCGCCGTCCGCCACGCCGATGCGGTGGACGTGAAGTTTTTCCTGACCAACGGACGCGACCGGATCGAGCGCGTCATCGCCTTGCCGCACCCGGAACTGCTGGCGGTAAGCCGGGAGAAAGGCCGGCCGCTGACCGACGCCTGGTGCATGAAGCTCGCGGCCTTGCATCTCAAGCACATGATCGAGACCGGCGAGGATTTCGAAAAGACGCTCGTCACCGTGACGGGCGACCAGCTCCGGCGCTACGCCGGGGCGCTGGAGGAGGCGGCGGCCAAGCCATAGGCCGGTCCGGCCCGCGCATCGATGCTCAGCGATCAACTCAAGCGGATGGGAGTGGTGGGCGCCGGAGGCGCCGGGTTCCCCACCTACGTCAAGGCGGCCTCGCGCGTCGAGTTCGTGCTCGCCAACGGGGCGGAATGCGAACCGCTGCTGCACAAAGACGCCGAGCTGATGCACCACTTTCCCGCCGAGATCCTCGCCGGCATGGAACTGATGATCGAGGCGACCGGAGCGCGCAAAGGGCTGTTCGGCCTCAAGAAGAAAAACCGCGCCGCGCTCGAGGCGATCGAACCGGCAGCCCGGGCGAGGAACATCGACCTGGTGCTGCTCGGCGATTTCTATCCTTCCGGCGACGAGTACGAGCTGGTCTACACGGCGACGGGCCGGCTGATCCCCCCGGCCGGGATTCCACTCCAGGTGGGCTGCGTCGTCAACAACGTCGAGACGCTCTACAACGTTCACTACGCCGGCCAGGGTGTTCCTGTCACCAGGAAATTCCTCTCGGTCAGCGGCGCCGTGCGCCGGCCGAAGTCCTTCTGGGTGCCCGTCGGAACGCCTTTCCGGGATTTGATCGAACTGGCCGGCGGCGCGACGGCGCCCGACTTCGGTCTGTTCGTCAGTGGGATCATGATGGGCCGGCTTTCCTTCGACCTGGACGAGCCGGTGACCAAGACGACGGCGGGACTGATCGTGCTGCCCCGGGACCATTACCTGGTGGTGCGCAAAAGCCAGCCGCAGCAGGCGATGAACCGGATCGGCAAGTCGGCCTGCGACCAGTGCAGCTACTGCACCGAGTTCTGCCCCCGCTACTTGCTCGGCTACGAGGTGCAGCCGCACAAGGTGATGCGCACGCTCGGCTTCACGCTCTCGGGCAAGGAGAACTGGAACCAGTGGGCCGAGCTGTGCTGCGCCTGCGGCTTGTGCACGCTCTACGCCTGCCCGGAGGATCTGTTCCCGAAAGAGGCCTGCGACCAGGCGAAGGCGGACATGCGCGCCGCCGGCCGGCGGTTCGTGCAGCAGCATCCGGTCCGCGTCCATCCGATGAAGGAGTACCGGCGCGTGCCGCTGGCGCTGCTCCGCAAGCGCCTGAAGGTGGAAGAGTACGAATCCGAGACCCCCTACGAGCCTGTGGACTGGCGGCCCGCCAAGGTTCGCCTGCTGCTTTCCCAGCACGCCGGCAAGCCGGCCTCGCCGGTCGTGCGCCCGCACGACCGCGTCCGCCGGGGCGACACGGTGGCGGCGGTCGATCCGAAAGTGCTCGGAGCCGACATTCACGCCAGCATCGACGGCGTCGTCACGGTCGTGTCGGAGACCTATATCGAAGTGGAAGCGAGGTAACGCGTTATGGCAGCCCGGAACTCCATCGGCCTGATCGAGCTGGGGAGCATCGCCGCCGGATTCGAGGTGTGCGACGCGATGCTGAAGACCGCCGACGTCGAGCTGGTGCTGGCGCGCACCATCTGCTCGGGCAAGTACATGGTGCTCGTTCGCGGCGACGTGGCCGCCGTGCGCGCGGCCGTCGAGGCCGGCTCGCAGGCGGGGAGTTTCTCGGTGATCGACACGTTCATCATCCCCAACGTGCACGCCTCGATCTTTCCGGCGATCGCGGGCACAGCGAAAGTGGAGGCGCTCGAGGCGCTGGGCATCATCGAGTCCTTTTCCGTGGCTTCGCTGATCGAGGGCGCCGACGCGATGGCCAAGTCGGCCAACGTCAGGCTGGTCGAGGTGCGGCTGGCGATGGCGCTCGGCGGCAAGGCGTTCGCCTCCGTGACCGGGAGCGTGGCCGCGGTGCGCGCCGCCGTCGACGCCGGAGCGAGCGTGATCGCGCGCAAAGGGCTGCTCGTTAACAAGGTCGTCATTGCGCAGCCGCGGCCCGAGTTGCTCAATGAGATGATCTGAGGCGACTCCGTGCGTTTCCGACTTGGGCTTTCGGCGGGGGCGGTATGGCTCATTCTGCTGCCGGGTGGCGGCGCGGCGCAACGCGCTCGGGAGGAATGCGCGGCCCCGCCGGCGGCGGAGCTGGCGGCGCCGGAGACGGTCGAGCGCGGCCGCGAGCTGTATAACCAGTCCTGCACCATGTGTCACGGGCTGAACGGCACGGCCGGCGACCGGGGTCCGGCGCTGGCGGCCGACCGGCGTTATCTGCGAACCACGAACTGCCAGCTATTCGACGCCATCCGCCACGGCATCGCCGGCACGCTGATGCCGCCGACGCCCCTTCCGGACGGCGCCGTCTGGCAGATCGTCGCCTATATCCGCAGCCTGCGCGCCCGCGCCGTCGATTCGCCGGTCAGCGGCGACGCCGCGCGCGGCCGGAGCATTTTCGAGGGGAAGGGGGGATGCCTGGAGTGCCACATGATCAACGGGCGCGGCGGGCTCGCGGGTCCGGATCTGTCGAACATCGGCGCCGAACGCAGCCTGCGGCGCTTGCGGGAGGCGTTGACTCAGCCCCGCCGGCCCGTCCCCCGCGGCTACCAGCCGGTGCGGCTCGTGCTTGGCGACGGCACGCAACTTCGCGGCCTCGTCAAAAACGAGGACAACTTCTCGCTTCAGGTGCTCGGGCTGGACAACCGGCTCCACCTGTTGCTGCGGCGGGAGCTACGCGAGATCCACGACGAGGAGCGCTCTCTGATGCCCTCTGATTACGACAAGAAACTCACGGCGGATGAGCTCGAGGATCTGCTGGCCTTCTTGAGCCGGCAGGCGCGGAGCCGGGAGGAACGATGAGAGCCGTCCTGCTGCTCGGCCTTGCCGGGATCGGAGCCTTCGGGCAGGTGAGTTACGAGCGCCTCGTCAAAGCCGATCCGCGCGACTGGCTGACCTATCACGGCCCGTACCACGCGCAACGCCACAGCCTGCTCGACCAGATCCACCGCGGCAACGTGCGGGACTTGGTGCCCCAGTGGGTGTTTCACGTGCCGGGGGCGAGCCGCCTGGAGACGGTCCCGATCGTCGTCGACGGCGTCATGTACGTCTCCCAGCCGAACGAAGTCTACGCGCTCGACGGGCGCACGGGCCGGCTGATCTGGGAATACCACCACCAGCCGCAGTACCGGCGCGGCCCCAATCGCGGTGTGGCGGTCTACGGCAACAAGGTTTACGTCGGCACGCCCGAGCCCAGCCTGGTGGCGCTCGATGCGCGCACCGGGAGCCTGGCGTGGAAAGCGATGCTGGCCGACCCGGAGGAAGGCTACTGGTCGCCGGCGGCGCCACTGGCCCTGAACGGCAAGATTATTGCCGGGATCGCTCCGGGCGACCACGGGCTGAACGGGTTCCTCGACGCCTACGACGCCGAGACCGGCAAGCGCTTGTGGCGCTGGAAGGCGATTCCAGAACCGGGAGAGCCGGGCAACGAGACCTGGGCCGGCGATTCCTGGAAGACCGGCGGCGGCGACACGTGGCTGACCGGAAGCTTTGATCCGGAGCTGAATCTGATCTACTGGGGGATCGGCAATCCCGCGCCGGACTTCGACGGGGACGTCCGCAAAGGAGACAACCTGTACACCGAATGTATGGTGGCGCTGGACGCCGAGACCGGCCGCATGAAGTGGTATTTCCAGTTCACGCCGCACGACGTCCACGACTGGGACGCCGTCGAGATCCCGGTGCTAGTCGACGCGGAGTTTCGGGGCCGGCGGCGGAAACTGCTCGCGCAAGCGAACCGGAACGGCTTCTACTATCTGCTGGACCGCACCACGGGTGAGTTTCTGCTGGGCACGCCCTTCATCCGCAACCTGAACTGGGCCACGGGCCTCACGCCGGAAGGGCGGCCGATCCGTGCGCCGGGCGTCGTGCCCACCATCCAGGGGACCAAGACGTGTCCGGCCACCGCGGGCGCCACCAACTGGCACTCGCCGGCGTACAATCCCGACACCGGCCTGTTCTACGTCGCAGCGATGGAGGGCTGCGGCATCAACTACAAATCGCGCGACCGCTTCCGCCCGGGAGGCTTCCCGTTCATGGCGACCGGTTATGTGGAGGATCCCGAGGATCCCTGGCAGATGTACGTCCGCGCGCTCGAACTCACCACCGGCAAGCTGAAGTGGGAATACAAGCAGATCGGCGCCAAACGCTACGGCGCCGGGCTGCTGTCGATGGCGGGCGGTTTGATCTTCGCCGGGGATGACCAGGGCATCTTCACCGCGCTCGACGCAGCCACCGGCGCGCCGCTGTGGCACTTCAACACGGGGCGACAGATCACGGCTTCGCCGATGACCTACAGCTTCAAAGGGAAGCAGTACGTGGCGGTGGCGGCGGGCGCCAACGTCATCGCCTTCGGCTTGCACGAGGCGGCGCCGTAGCTGATAGCATACCGGGGGATGACTCCTTCCTCTCCCATCCCCGTCCCGAGCCGGCTGCGAGCCAACCGTCTCTCGGAGATCTACGAGCGCCAAGGGTTCGTCGTCGGAACCTTCCTGGAGATCCCGGCGCCGCAGATCGTCGAACTGCTCGGGCTGGCCGGCTTCGATTTCGTCGTCATCGACCGCGAGCACGGCTCGATCGATCTGGAGACGACCGAGAACCTCGTCCGGGCCGCGGCAGCGACCGGCATCTGCCCGCTCGTGCGCGTCTCCCATTGCGATCCGGTAGCGATCCGGCAGCCGCTCGATATGGGGGCGGCCGGCGTACACGTGCCGCAGATCGATTCGGCCGAACAGGCGCGCCAAGCGGTCCGGGCCGCCAAGTTCCATCCCCTGGGCGAACGCGGCCTCCAGCCCTTCGTGCGCGCGGCCAGCTACCGGGCATTCCCGACGGCGGAGTTTCTCGAGGAGAGCAACGAAAATGTCGCTGTCGTCCTCCACATCGAGGGAGCCCGGGGCGTGGCGGCTTTCGACGAGATCGTCGGGGTCCAGGGTGTGGACGTGGCGTTCCTGGGCCCGTACGATCTCTCCCAGTCGCTGGGGATTCCCGGGATGGTCGAGAGCCCCTTGGTGAAGGAGAAGATGAAAAGGATTCTCGAGCAGGCCAAGGGCAAGCCGGTTGCAATCGGGACGTACTGCGACGACGTGAATACGGCGCTCGAGTGGCGCCGGCTCGGCGTCACCTACCTGGCGGTCAGCCTCGATGCGGGAATCCTGTTACAGGCGGCGCGCCGCATGGTCTCGCGGCTCAAGTAGCCGCCGGTGACAGTTGCAAAATGTCCCGCTGCGGGATGCGGGCTGCCGGAGAGTGGAGTACGATGCAAGTGAATGTCAGTTCCTGGGCTCCTGGTTCCCGCGCCGGGCGAGCGGTGCGCCGCCGCGGCCGAGCCCGGGCCGGGCCGACTGTGGAACGTGTTCGAGCGCCTCGTGGCCGCCGGCGCCCTGGCGCTGGCCTTGCCCGTGCTTCTGCCGGCGGCGCTGGCGGTGACGCTCCTTTCGGGGCGCTCGCCGCTGGTGGCTCACCAGCGGGTCGGCTTCAGGGGCCGGCGGTTCTGGATGTTGAAGCTCCGGACGATGTGGAACGGGCCGCGGGGCGGGGGGTGGCCCGGGCTGGTCGAATACATCGCGGCCGAAGGCCTCCCCGAACCCAAGCAGGGCGCGGACCCGCGCGTCACGAGCCGCCTGGCCCGGCTGCTGCGGCGCTACTCCATTGACGAGCTGCCGCAACTCCTGCATGTCGTGAGCGGCCGGATGGCGCTCGTTGGGCCGCGGCCGCTCGTGGCGGCTGAACTCGAAACCTATTACGGCGCCGATGCCGAGGAGGTGCTCAGCGTCAAGCCGGGCATTACCGGCCTCTGGCAGGTCTGCGGGCGGAGCCGGCTGAATTACGACGAGCGCCGAAGGCTGGACCTGTATTTGGTCCGCCATTGCTCCACTCGCCTTTACTTGCGCATCCTGGCACGGACCATCCCGGTGGTGGTTCTAGCCCGAGATTCCTGGTAGGCAGGCGCTGGAGGCCGCGCGTGAGTCCGGTCCGCTTTCGTTGTAGGCTGGTATGCCGTGTCACCTTGGACTGCCCTTGTGCTGGTCGCCGCCCCGCTGATGGCCGCCGATCCCTGGGTCGTCTACGAAGGCGGCGCCGGGCCGGGGAGAGGCAAGCACATTGTGCTCGTCTCGGGCGACGAGGAGTACCGCTCGGAGGAGGCGCTGCCGCAACTGGGCAAGATCCTCGCCTGCCGCCACGGATTCCGGTGCACCGTCCTTTTCGCCATCGACCGCCCGAGCGGGACGATCAACCCGGACGAGACCGGCAACATTCCAGGGCTCGAAGCCCTCGCGGACGCCGATCTGATGATCCTGTTCACGCGCTTCCGGGAACTTCCGGACGAGCAGATGCGGCATATCGACGACTACGTGCACTCGGGCCGCCCGATCATCGGGTTGCGGACGGCCACTCACGCCTTTCGCTACCGGGAGGGGTCGGCGAGCCGCTTCCGGCACTACGACTTCCGGTCCCAGGCGTGGGAGGGGGGCTTCGGCCGCCAGGTTCTCGGCGAGACCTGGATCAGCCACCACGGCCACCATGGCGTCCAGAGCACGCGCGGAGTGATCGTCGAATCGATGAAACAGCACCCGGTCGTGCGCGGATGCGAGGACATCTGGGGACCCTCGGACGTATACACCGTGCGGCTGCCGCTCCCCGGCGATTCGCAGCCGCTGGTGCTCGGCCAGGTGCTCGAGGGCATGAAGCCGTCTGACAAACCGGTGGCGGGCGTTTATGTGCAACAGGTGGGCGGTAAGAAGGTCGAAAAGACGCCGAACGATCCGATGATGCCGGTGGCCTGGATCCGGACCTTCACCGGCCGCAGCGGCAAGCCGGCTCGCGTCTTCACAACGACGATGGGCGCCGCCGTCGACCTGGAAAGCGAAGGGCTGCGGCGCCTGCTGGTCAACGCGGTCTACTGGAGTCTCGGCATGGAATCGAAGATCCCGGAGCGCTCGAACGTGGACCTCGTAGGCGAGTATCGCCCGTCGTTTTTCGGCTTTGGGAAATACCGGCGCGGCCTCAGGCCGGCGGACTTCGCGTGGCCGCAGTAAGTGGCCGGCCCCCGCCCGGGACTTACAATAAAATCGTGGCTCCCAGCCGCCTTGCAATCCTGACCGCTGCGGCGCTCGGCCTGTGCGCCCAGCCGGCCTTTTTTCCGCTTTCCGAAGTGCGGCCGGGGTTGCGGGGGATCGGAAAGACGGTCTTTTCGGGAGACCGGATCGAGGAGTTCTCGGTCGAGATCCTGGGAGTGCTCGAGAATGCGGGCCCGAAGCAATCGGTCGTGCTGGCGCGGCTTTCCGGCGGCCCGTTGGACAAAGCCGGCGTGCTGCAAGGCATGAGCGGCAGCCCGGTCTATATCGACGGCAAGCTGCTGGGCGCCGTGGCCTTCACGTTCGCCTTTTCCACCGAGCCGCTGGCGGGCATCCGGCCGATCGCCGACATGCTTCGCGCTTCGGCCTCGGGAGCGCACGCGCCGCGGGCGCAGGTGCGCCTCGAAGACCGGCAGCTCAGCCATGTCTTTGCGCCCCCGGACGAGTTCCTCTACGGCGGCAGCCGCCTGGTCGAGATCGCCACGCCGCTCGCCTTCAGCGGCTTCACGCGCGGCACGCTTGACTTTTTTGCCCCGCAACTGCGCTCGCTGGGACTCGAGCCGGCCCAGGGGGTCTCCGGCGGGGGCAGGCCGCCGGAGCGGCTCGGCGACCCGCGGACGCTCCAGCCGGGTTCTGCCATCAGCGTCCAACTGCTTTCGGGCGACATGAGCGTCAGCGCCGACGGCACGGTCACGCACATCGACGGCAACCGGATTTACGCTTTCGGCCACCGGTTCCTTTCCGTCGGATCGACCGAATTGCCCTTTGCCCGCGCCGAAGTGTTGACGGTGGCGCCCAACCTGGCGACGTCGTTCAAGATCTCGGCCGCGCGGGAGTGGATGGGCGCGATCACGAGTGACTTCAGCGCTGGCATCAGCGGCGAACTCGGTCGCCGCGCGGCGATGATTCCGGTCTCGCTCTCGGTGATCGCCTGGGGCGAGGGCAAACAGCCCGAGCGCCGCACCGACTATCAGTTGCAAATGGCCAGCGACCGGTACCTGTCCCCCTTCCTGCTTCAAATGGCGGTCTATTCGGCGATCGACGCCACCGAGCGCACCTTGGGGACGGGGAGTCTGGCGATTCGCGGCCGCGTCGAGTTTCAGGACGGCACCGCCCCGCTGCGCGTCGATGAGATGTACGCCGGCGAAGGGAACGTTCCGCTCCAGATCTCGCTCGCCGCGGCCATTCCCATGGCGTTTCTGTTGCAAGGCGGCTTCGAGACCCTGCGGCCGAAAAACGTCGAGCTGACTATCGACGTGTTCAACGAAAGGCGCCAGTGGCAGATCGATCAGGTCTGGCCGTCGCGCAAGAGCGTGCGTCCCGGGGAAGAGATCGAGTTGAATATGTTGCTGGTGGGCGACAACGGTGCGGAAATGTTGCGCAAGTTGCGGTACCGTGTGCCGGTCGGAGCGCGCCCGGGGACGCTGAACTTCACGGTGGCCGACGCCACCACCGCCAATCTGGCCGATTACCAGCGCATGACAGCTTGGAAGATGCGGTCGGCCAGCCAGCTGGTGTCGTTCCTGAACGGGCTGCGCAGTAACACGCATGCCTACGTTAGGATCTGGAGGGCGGAAACCGGCTATCGCGTGCAGGGGATCGATCTGCCCAGTCCCCCGGCTTCCGTGGCGCTGGTGTTGGGCCGGGGCCAGTCGGCCTGGAGCTGAGCGGAGACCTCGCCGGCATCCGAGGTGGCGGAACTGCGCGTAGAGGTCGGCGATGCCGTCGTCTCCGGGGCCAGGACGATTCAGGTAGAGATTCAGGAATGAAGCGGAGTTTTCTGCTGTTGGCGCTGGTGGCGGCCGCCTATGGGGCGAGCACGCAAACCTGGGAGCTGAACACCTACAGCGACTTTCTCAAAGGCCGCTTTTCCGGCGTTGCGCTGAGCCGCGACGGGCGGCTGCGCCTGGCGCCGAAACTCGAGACAGTCTTCTCCTCCGACCAGCCCGCCATCTGGAGCGTGGCCGAGGACCCGGACGGAAACCTGTACTTGGGCACGGGCCACCACGGACGTCTCTACCGGATCGATCGTTCGGGCAGGGCGGAGCTGATCTGGACGGCAGACGAGCCGGAGATCTTCGCGGTGGCGGCCGGCGCCAAGGGAACGCTCTATGCGGCCACTTCTCCGCACGGGAAGGTTTACCGCATCGACAACGGCAAAGCGGTTGAGTACTTCTCGCCGGGCGCCGCCTATATCTGGTCGCTGGCGGTCGGCCCGGACGGCGCCTTGTTCGTGGGCACGGGAGACGACGGTAGGATCTACCGCGTGACCGGACCCGGGCAGAGCGAGCTTTATTACGAGACCGGGCAATCGCACGTCACCTGCCTGGCCTTCGACGCGGCGGGGCGCTTGCTGGCCGGCACCGAGCCGAACGGCATCCTCTATCGCATCTCGGCCAAGGACAGAGCGTTCGTGCTCTACGACGCCACGCATCCGGAGATCCGCGCGGTGGTCCCGATGCCGGACGGCACGATTTACGCGGCCGCGCTCGGCGGTTCGGTGGCCAAGCGGACCGCGGCGGCCGCTTCGGCGCCAAGCTCTCCGCCGCCGGCCGCGCCGCCCACGTCGATCACGGTGACGGCGGCCCAAGGAGGCGTGGAAATCAAACCCAAGGCCGAAAAACCCAAGCCGCCCGCGCCTGCGCCCGCCGCCACGCCGCCGGCCACGCTCGCCCTCGAAGTCACCGGAGTCGAAAAATCGGCGCTCTACAAGATCCATCCGGACAACACCGTCGAAATTCTGTGGACTTCCACGGAGGAGAATGCCTACGATCTCATCGCGGACGGCAACGCCATTCTCTTCACGACCGATGGTCAGGGACGCGTCTATCAGCTCGGTTCGGACCGGAAACTGACGCTGCTGGCGCAGACGAACGAATCGGAGGCCATCCGCCTCTTGCGCCGGGGCCGGCAGACGCTGGTCGCCACCGGGAATATGGGCAAGTTGTTTCGCCTGGGCGATGGCTACGCCGAGAGCGGCGTCTACGAAGCTCCCGTTCACGATGCCGGCGCCGTCGCGCGTTGGGGCCGGTTGAGCTGGCGCGCGGACATCCCCGCCGGCGCCCGCCTTGAGTTTCAGACACGCTCCGGAAACACGGCCCGGCCGGACCGGACCTGGAGTGAGTGGTCGGCGCCGCTCACTGACGGGGCCGGCAGCCTGATTCAAAGCCCGAACGCCCGCTATATCCAGTGGAGGGCGACGCTGCAAGCATCCGGCGGGGAAAGCCCCGTGATCGACTCGGTGGCGCTGGCATATCTGCCGCAGAACGCTCCTCCGCGCGTCACCAACATCGACGTGGCCACCAAGTCCGCGCCCGCGGCGCCGCCGCAAACCCCCTCGACGGCCACCTACAGCATCACGGTGACCGAAACGGGCGCACCCGGGGCGTCGAGCGCCGCCGGCGCCGCGACCCAGAAGCTGTCGCGCGCCGGCGCCGAGCAGATTCAGATCACCTGGCAGGCCGAGGACGGCGATGGAGACCGGCTCGTCTATTCGCTCTATTTCCGGGGCGACGGCGAGCGGGAATGGAAGCTGATGAAGCGCGACATCGAGGAGACCAGCGTAGCGCTCGACGCCAACGCGCTGG
>JBBIMZ010000027.1:0-14734 GCA_037444135.1 Solibacteraceae bacterium | reverse complement strand
AAGGCGCAGGCCCATCGCCGATGGTTACCCCTCCCCATTATCCTCGCTCACCCATCCGGCGATGGCTTCTTGCCAATGTGAAGGCTGACGATGCCCCCGCTTAACCGCTCGTAGCCGACCGCGCCGAAGCCGGCCTCGCGCATCCGCTGGGCCAGCTCGGCGGCGTCCGGAAACCTGTCGACGGAATCCGGCAGGTAGACGTAGGCTTCGCGGGAACCCGACAGCCAGCCCCCCACAGCCGGCAGCACGCGCCGCGCGTAAAACCGGTAGACCCGGGCAAACGCGGCGTTGGGCGGCTGCGAGAACTCCAGGATCGCCGCCACCCCTCCGGGTTTGAGGACGCGCAACATCTCGCGGAGGCCGCGCCCGTAGCTGGCCAGATTCCGGAATCCGAAAGCGACCGTGACCAGATCGAGCGAGCAGTCGCCGAGCGGCAGGCAAAGCGCATCCGCCTCGACCAGCCTCGCCGCCAGACGCCGGCGAACCAGTTTGCGCCGGGCTTGAAGGAGCATCGGGCGGGCGAAATCGCTCCCCAGGACCCGGGCGGTCCGGCCCGCGGCGGCCAGAGCCACGGTCAAGTCCCCGCTGCCGCAGCAGAGGTCGGCCGCCAGGACGCCCGGCCGGGAGAGGATGTCCCGCACGCGCCGCACGGTGCGGGCGCGCCAGTAGCGGTCCAGATTGAACGAGAGCAGGTGGTTGAGCAGATCGTACCGGGGGGCGATCCGGCTGAACATCGCCCGCACCCAGCGGGCAGTCTGCTCTTCGTTGCTGACGTCCGGCGGTGCAGCGCCCCGCCTCATCGGACGGCCAGCTCGGCCAGCGCGGTTCGCGCGGCTTCGAGCACCAGCTCCTCGGGCAAACCCGAAACCACCTTCACTGCGCCGATGGCCGTCGGGAGCACGAAGTGCACTTTCCCCTGGATCGTTTTCTTGTCCCGCGCCAGGCGCGCCACCAGGTTCGGCGCCTCGACGCCTTCGAGCGGCGGGATCGGACCGTACAGGGTGATCGCACGCAGAATCAGGTCCCGGTCGTCGGCCCCCAGACAGCGCGCCAGAAACGCCAGATGGGTCGCCGCACGCATGCCGAAGGCGACGGCCTCGCCGTGGAGCAGGCGCGCGTAGCCGGTCTCGGCTTCGAGCGCGTGGCCGAGCGTATGGCCGAAGTTCAGAATCCGCCGCAGGTCGCTCTCGCGTTCGTCGGCGCTGACGACCTCTGCTTTGACGGCGACCGATCGGGCGATCATGTCGGCCACAATCCCGCTCTCCAGGTCCAGAATGCGCTCGCGCTCCTCGAGCATCAGATGGAACAGGGGCGCGCTGCGGATCACGCCGGTCTTGAGCACCTCGTAGAGTCCGGCGCGGTATTCGCGCTCCGGCAGCGTCGCGAGCACGTCCGGATCGATGAGCACCGCCAGCGGCTGGTGGAAGGCGCCGAGAAGGTTCTTGCCGGAGGCCAGGTTGACGCCGGTCTTGCCGCCCACGCCGGCATCCACCTGGGCCAAGAGCGTGGTGGGCGCCTGGATGACCGGAACGCCGCGCATGAACGTGGCCGCCAGGAAGCCGCCCAGATCGTTGACGATCCCGCCGCCGAAGGCCACTACGACGCTGGTGCGGTCGCCGCCGCGGGCCACCATCTGCTCGGCCAGCGCCTCCAGTTCCGAAAGCCGCTTGCGCTCTTCGCCGCCGGGAAACAGCAGCACCTCGAAGGCCCTTCCGGCCAGCGCCGCCTCCACGCGCGCGCCGTGGAGCCGCCAGACGTCGGCCGTGGTCACGACGAAGACTTTGCCCGCGCCCTGCGGCAGGTGCTCCGGAAGGCAGCCGAGAGCGCCCGGGGCGACCACGACCGGATAGCTCCGCGGCCGCGTCCGGACGAGCAACGTGGGCATACCAACGTTGTACCATGAGAGGTTACGCCGCTAGCATCCGAAGCGATCCGCACCGATTTCCTCGTCGTCGGCGCCGGCGTGGCCGGCTTGCGCGCCGCCATCGAGCTGGCCGGCGCCGGCCAGGTCCTCGTCGTCGCCAAAGACGCCCTCGAAGAGTCTTCTTCCCAATACGCGCAGGGAGGCATTGCGGCTGCGCTGAGCGACGAGGACCGCGTCGAGCTCCACGAACAGGACACGATCGCCGCCGGCGACGGTCTGTGCGACCCCAAGGCGGTGCGGGTGCTCGTCGAAGAGGGGCCGGCCGCGATCCAGCAGCTCATTGAATGGGGCGCGCAGTTCGACCGCGAAGGCTCGCGCCTGGCCTTCACGCGCGAAGGGGCGCACAGCCGCCGGCGCGTCCTGCATGCGCACGGCGATTCGACCGGCCGGGAGATTTCCCGGACGCTTTACCTGAAGGCCGCCTCGCTGCCGGGTATCGCCTTCCGCAGCTTCTCGGCCATCACGGATCTGCTCCTTAAGGACGGAGAGGTCGCCGGCGCCGTCGCCTGCGATGAACGCGCCCGGGCGTCGATTCCGATTTACGCCCGAGCGGTGCTGCTGGCCACCGGCGGGCTGGGCTGCGTCTATGCCGACACGACCAACCCGGAGGTGGCCACCGGCGACGGCGTCGCCACGGCGTATCTGGCTGGCGCCGAAATCAGCGACATCGAGTTCGTGCAGTTCCATCCGACGGCGCTTCATGTCGAAGGCGCGCCCCGGTTTCTGCTCTCGGAGGCATTGCGCGGCGAAGGCGCTTATCTGCGCAACGCCTCCGGGGAGCGTTTCATGCACCGGTACCATCCCATGGCCGAACTGGCGCCGCGCGACGTCGTCTCGCGGGCGATCGTCAGCGAGATGCGCCGCGAAGGTTCCCCGCATGTCTACCTCGACCTCACGCACCTGGACGCGGAGTTCATCCGGAACCGCTTCCCGCGCATTTACCAAACGTGCCTGCGCCACGGCGTCGACCTGACGCGCCAGCCGGCGCCCGTGCATCCGGCGGCGCACTACGCCATGGGCGGCGTGCGGACGGACCTGGACGGCCGCACGAGCCTGACGCGCCTCTTCGCCGCCGGCGAGGTGGCCGCCACCGGCGTTCACGGCGCCAACCGGCTCGCCAGCAACTCCTTGCTCGAGGGCATCGTCTATGGCGCCCGGGCCGGCCGCGCCATGCTCGAGTGGCGCGAAGCGCCGTTTCTCGACGGCGAGCCGCCCGGCGAGCCCTGCTTTCCCGCCTTCGAGGCAGCCGAGCTCCGCCGCCTGGCCACCGAGAAATGCGGCATCATCCGCTCCGGCGAGCAGTTGGCCCGCGCGCTCGAGCTGCTCGCCAGCCGCCCGCTGATCCGCCGCGCCGAGCCCCGGCGCAGCCTCTACGAGCTCCGCAGCATCCACACCGTCATCCGCCTGATCGCCCTCTGCGCCCTGGCCCGCGAAGAGAGCCGCGGCGCCCACTACCGCGTCGACTTCCCCGAAAAGCGGCCCGAGTTCCAGAAGCACTCCCTGGTGCGCCGAGACGGAAAGGTGCGGTTCGTTTGACGGGGCGCGCCCGGGCGCCGGCCAAGGTTGCCCGCGGACCGGCGCTGCACTTTGACCGTTCCGGCAAGATGTGAAAAATGGTTGAACGCCGGAGGTGGCTTCCGCGAGCTCAAGTCTCACCAAATCCGGATGCCCTGCCGGTTCCCGCGGGACCTCCTCGTGATCGTCACGCATGGATTCAAGATAAAAAAGAACGGGGCGCCGAAAGAAGAGATTGAGCGAGCCAAGAGAATCTTTTTGGAGGACCAGGAGCGCGAGCGCTGATTTGGTTGCAAAGGATTCCGGGAGTGACTGGATCGAAAGCCATGGACAGGGCGCATCTTGAGCAACTGATGGAAGATCCCGAGTTCCGCCGGGCATTCGCGATCGAGGGATTGGTGACGGAAGCGGCGGAGCTCATTGCACGCTTGATGGAGAGGGAGGGCGTGAGCAAGGCCGAGCTGGCCCGCCGGCTGGCGAAGAGCCGCGCTTACGTGACGCAACTCCTCCGTGGTTCGACGAACTTGACGGTGCAGACTCTGGCTGAAGTGGCTTTCGCGTTGGGAGCCGAAGTGAAGCTCGAAGCGGTCCCCTGCCATGGCAGGCAGCGAAACGTCGAGCCGCGCGAAGCAGCATGGAAAGTCGTTCAGATCAGACCAACGTGCGGAGGTTCCTGAAAGCGGGTTGAACCTGCGATCGCAGCGCCTCTGCTTCGCCTGTCGGCGCGACCGCCGCAGGCGGGCCGACCTGCGCGGGCGCCGGCTCGCCGCAGGAGGGCCTGAGGCAGAATCCGCGCCGGCCGCCGTGCGCTAAAATACGAATTTCCAATGGACAATCCGATCCGTTCGACGACGATCCTGTGCGTGCGCAGGAACGGCAAGGTCGTCATGGCCGGCGACGGGCAGGTGACTCTGGGGCAGGAGGTGCTGAAGGCCGGAGCCAACAAGCTTCGCCGCCTGTTTCACGACAAGATCGTCGCCGGCTTTGCCGGGGCCACCGCCGACGCGTTCTCGCTGTTTGCGCGCTTTGAGTCCAAGCTGGAGTCGCACAGCGGCAACCTGGCGCGGAGCGTGGTTGAGCTCGCCAAAGAGTGGCGCACGGACCGCGTGCTGCGACATCTGGAAGCGTTGCTGCTGGTGGCCGACATCGACAAGACGTACATTGTCAGCGGTTCGGGCGACGTCATCGAGCCGGACGAAGACGTGGCGGCGATCGGCTCCGGCGGGCCGTACGCCAAGGCGGCGGCGACGGCGCTGCTCGAGAACACCAGTTTCGGCGCCCGCGAAATCGCCGAGAAGGCCATGGCGATCGCGGCCAAGATCTGTATTTACACCAACGAACACGTCTCCTATCAGGAGCTGGGTTAGCCATGGTCATCTATCTGCCCAGTCAGGCAACCGAGGCCGGACCGCTGCTGGACGAATTGACCCCGCGCGAGATCGTCCGCGAACTGGACAAGTACGTCATCGGCCAGGCCGAGGCCAAGAAAGCCGTGGCGATCGCGTTGCGCAACCGCATCCGGCGCCAGAAGCTCGATCCGGAGATGGCCGAGGAGGTCTATCCGAAAAACATCCTCATGATCGGCCCCACCGGCGTCGGCAAGACCGAGATCGCCCGGCGCCTCGCCAAACTGGCTAACTCGCCGTTTCTGAAGGTGGAGGCGAGCAAGTTCACCGAAGTGGGCTACGTGGGCCGGGATGTCGAGTCGATGATCCGCGACCTGGTGGAGATCGCCATCGACATGGTGCGCGAAGAGCGGCTGGAGGAAGTGGCCGACCGGGCCGAGAGGGCCGCCGAGGAGCGCCTGCTCGATCTGCTGATGCCGCCGCAGCCCGAGCAGAGCGAATCCACCGCCGAGAAGACGCGCGAGAAGCTTCGCGAGCGCCTGCGCGCCGGGCGGCTCGATGACCGGATCGTCGAGATCGACGTGCGCGAGCGCGGTCCCACGTTCGAGATCGCAACCAACATGGGCGTCGAAGAGATGGACATCAGTCTCAAGGACGTCCTGCCTGGCATCTTCGGAGGCCGCACGCGCAAACGCAAGATGCGCGTCGCCGAAGCGATGGAGTACCTGATCCAGGAGGAAGAGCAGAAGCTGATCGACATGGACCAGGTTACGCGCGTCGCCATCGAGCGCGTCGAACGCAGCGGAATCATCTTTCTGGACGAGATCGACAAGATCTCCGGGCGCGAAACCGGCCACGGCCCGGACGTCAGCCGCGAAGGGGTCCAGCGGGACATCTTGCCGATCGTCGAGGGGACCACCGTCAACACGCGCTACGGCTTCGTCCGCACCGATCACATCCTGTTCATCGCGGCCGGGGCCTTCCACGTCTCCAAGCCGAGCGACATGATCCCGGAGCTTCAAGGGCGCTTCCCGATCCGCGTGGAGCTCAAGTCGCTCACCGAAGAGGACTTCATCCGCATCCTGAAGGAGCCCAAGAACGCTCTGGTCAAGCAGTATACGGCGTTGCTCGAAACCGAGGGGATCACGCTCAAGTTCACCGACGACGCCCTCGAGGAAATCGCCCGCATGGCGGCGCGCGTCAACGAATCGGCCGAGAACATCGGGGCGCGCCGCCTCCACACGATCATGGAGAAGGTCCTCGAAGAGATCTCTTTCGAGGGGCCCGACCTGCGCAAGAAGTTCGTCAAGATCGACGGCGAGTACGTGCGCAAGGCTCTTGAAGATATCGTCAAGGATCAAGACCTGAGCCGCTACATCCTCTGAGCGCTCGATGGCGACCGACTCGCGGCTCTCGGCCCTGGCGGCGCTCTGGCTCGCCGGTTGCGGCTACGTGGGCGACCCCCTCCCTCCTTCGCTGAAGATCCCTGTGGCCGTGACGGATCTGGCCGCCGTCCAGCGCGGCGACAAGCTCGTCGTCGAGTTCACGCTGCCGGCGTTGACCACCGACGGGCTCCGGCTGGCCCGGATCGGCGAGATCGACCTGCGCGCCGGCGCCGAGGGCGTGCGCCCGTGGAACGCCGCGGTCTGGGAAGCATCCTCGAGGCGGCAACCGGTGGCGGCGGAAGCGCCCGGCAGCCGCGTCCGCGCCGAGCTTCCAGCCGCCGGCTGGGTGGGCCGGGAGGTGATCCTCGGCGTGCGGATCGCCGGACCGAGCGGGCGCTGGTCGGACTGGTCGAACCTCCGCGCGGTGCACGTCACTCGTCCGCTGCCGGCGCCCTCGGACCTGGTGGCCCGCAACATTGCCGCCGGCGTCGAGCTCTCCTGGAACCTCAACGATGAGCGGCCCGGCGTCGTCTTCCGAATTTTCCGCGGCGAGGCCGGGCAGGACGGCCTCGTGCGGGTGGGTGAAACCGGCGCGCGCCGCTGGACGGACACGCGCATCGATTACGGCCGGCCCTACGAATACCGGGTCCAGGCGCTGCTGGCGGCCGGAGACAGCCTGACCGAGAGCGAGCTGAGCGCGACGGCCGCCATCACGCCGGAAGACCGCTTCCCACCGCCCCCTCCCGCCGCGCTGACCGCAGTCGCCGGTCGCGGCCAAATCGAATTGAGTTGGGAACGCGTCACAGACGAGCCGGGCCTGACCTACCGCGTCTACCGTTCCGAGAACGGCGGCGAGTGGAAGCTTGTTGCCGGGGCGCTGGCCTTGCCCGGATACAGCGATCGCGCGATCGCCACCGGCAAGCGCTATACTTATTCGGTTTCCGCCGTCGACCGCGTGGGCAACGAGAGCGAGAAATCGGCCCCGGTGGACGTCGCGCTGCCTGAATCCGAGCCATGAGCCGACACGTCCGTTTCAGCCTCGATCCTAACGCCCCCGGCAACCTCCCCGACGGCCACCCGAGTGTCCGCTACGGCATCCTCGACGGCGACGGGATTTTGGAGACGCCGCCGTTTCAAGCGCGGCCCCTCGGGCCCGTGTACCGTCCGGCTGAGGTTCGGTGGCTGCCGCCCTGCTGGCCGTCCAAGATTGTGTGCGTGGGGCGCAACTACGCCGACCACGCCAAAGAACTCGGCAACCCCGTGCCCGCCGAACCCCTGATCTTCCTCAAACCGCCGTCGGCGCTGATCGCCACCGGAGACCCGATCGTCTACCCGGCGCTGTCGGAATCGCTGAGCTTCGAGGGTGAGTTGGCGCTCGTCGTCGGCAGGCGAGCTCGCCGGGTGCGCCGCGCCGAAGCTCTCCCGGTCCTGTTCGGCTACACCTGCCTCAACGATGTGACGGCGCGGGACCTCCAGCGCAAGGACGGCCAGTGGACGCGGGCCAAAGGCTTCGACACGTTTTGTCCGGTCGGCCCGTGGATCGTTCCCCGCGAAGAGTTCGATCCGGCGACGGCGCGCGTGCGAACCCTGGTCGATGGCGCCGTGCGTCAGGATGCGCCCGTCCGCGAAATGATCTTTCCCCTCGATGTTATAATCGCCTTCGTCAGCGAGTTCCTGACCCTGGAACCCGGCGATCTGATCGCCACGGGCACGCCTCCGGGAGTGGGTCCGCTGCCGCTTGGTTCCACAGTGCGGGTGGAGGTGGCCGGGATCGGTGCTATCGAAAACAGGGTCATCGGGGAGGACTAGGGCATGAAGATTTTCCTGGACACTGCCAATCTGGACGAAATCGCCAAGGGACTGGACCTGGGAATCGTCGACGGCGTCACCACCAACCCGACGCTGATCGCCAAGGAGGGCAGGCCGATCGAAGACCAGATCCGCGCCATCTGCGAAATGGTCGACGGAGACGTGAGCGCCGAAGTCGTGTCAACCGCAGCCGAGGAGATGATCCGCGAGGGGCGGCGCCTGGCGGCGATCCACCCGAACGTGGTCGTCAAGGTGCCGCTGACGCGGGACGGCATCAAGGCGGCTTCGCGTTTGAGCAAAGAGGGCATCCGGCTGAACATCACGCTCTGCTTTTCGGCGGCGCAGGCGCTGCTGGCGGCCAAGGCCGGCGCCTACATCGTCAGCCCGTTCATCGGCCGCCTGGACGACATCTCGGCCGACGGCATGGAGCTGATCCGTTCGATCACCCGCATCTATTCCAACTACGGCTTTCCGACGCAGGTGCTGGCCGCATCGGTGCGCTCGCCGATGCATGTCGTCGAGGCCGCCAAAGCCGGGGCGCACATCGCCACTCTGCCTTTCAAGATTCTCGACGCCTTGTTCCTGCACCCGCTGACCGACAAGGGCCTGGCGCAGTTTCTGCGGGACTGGGAGAAGGTGTTTCAGGAGGCGCCGGCCGAGCGGTAGCGTCCATGCCCGTCGACTTTCGCCTGCTCGCGTTGAGCCTTTCGGCGGCGCTCGTGGCGGTCAGCGGCGCCGTGGTGGTGCTTCGCGCACGCCAAGGCCCGGCGGAGCGGGAGCGGCGACGGCGGCTCGAGGTGGCGCGCCGTGGCCGGATGAGCGACGGGCTGGTGACCGACGTGGTGGAGGACACGATCTATTTTTCTTATACGGTGATGGGCGTCGAATACGCCGCCTCGCAGGATGTCAGCGGGCTCCGGGGGCGCCTCCCGGCGGATCTCGCCGCCGTCATCGGCCCGGTGACCCTGAAGTATCTGCCGGCCAACCCGGCCAATTCGATCGTCGCTTGCGAGGAGTGGTGCGGCTTGCGCGCCCGGATGCCCGTGACCGGCTCAGATTCAGCAAAGGAGATCAACCGAGTATGAAATCGATTGTTCACTGGAAGATGGTCCTTGCCGTCGTGCTGGCGCTGGCCGTTCTCGGGACCGGCTTGCCGGCGTCGGCTGCCGCAAAACCCAAGACGGTGATTCACGTCGTGACGGTGAAGTGGAAGGAAGGCGCCACGCCGGAGCAGATTCGCGCGGCCCTCGATGGCGTCGAGAAGATGGGCCAGAAGTTTCCCGGAATCAAGAACGTCTGGCTGCGGACCATCAAGGCGCAGGGCGCCGCCACGCACGCCATCGTCATGGAGTTCGAGAGCGAGCAGGCGCTCAAGGACTACGCCGGCAGCGAAGCGCAGAAGGAGTGGTACAAGGTCTATCTCCCAATCCGCGACCAGAGTATCACGTTCGACATCACCAACTGAGGTCTCCGGAGCGGGACACCACCCCGAGACGCCTGGATGAAACGGCAGGCAGCCGGCGCCGCAGGCTTGACGCCATAGAATGAGGGCTATGTCCCGCCTGCTGCTCGCTCCCTTCGCCGCCCTGGCTCTGGCCGCGCAGCCGAGTTACGACCTGCTGCTCCGCGGCGGCCACGTTATCGATCCGAAAAACGGCGTCAGTGCGCCCCGCGATGTGGCGGTCAAGGACGGCAAGATCGCCCTGCTGGCCGCACGGATTGATCCCGCCGGGGCCCTCAAGGCCGTCGACGTCGGCGGCCTCTACGTCGTCCCCGGTCTGGTGGACCTGCACACGCATATTGTGCCCGGAGCGGGCCTGAGGGGGTCGCTGCCGATCGACCAGAACGTCTATCCGGACAGTCACACGCTGCGGAGTTGCGTCACTACGGCCGTCGACGCAGGCACGACCGGCTGGCGGACCTTTCCCGCGTTCCGCGACAAGATCGCCGGCCAGGTCTACACGCGCGTGTTCGCCCTGCTCAACATCGTCGGCGCCGGTCAGGGCGGCGGCGAATCGGAACAGAACGTCTCGGACATGGACGCCAAGGCGGCCGCCGAAGCCGTCAGGGCTCATCGCGCGCTGATCGTCGGCATCAAGACCGCGCACTACCGCGGCCCCGAGTGGGTCGCCGTCGAGCGCGCCGTCGAAGCCGGCCGCTTGGCGGGCGTTCCGGTAATGGTGGATTTCGGCGCCTTCCGGCCGGAGCGGCCCTTTACCGACCTGGTCCTCCGAAAGCTCCGCCCGGGCGACATTTACACGCACACGTACCTGGGCGCTGTCCCGATGCTGGATGCGGAAGGCAAGCTCCTGCCCTATTTGTGGGAGGCCCGGCGGCGCGGCGTCAAATTCGATGTTGGCCACGGCGGCGGCAGCTTCCTGTTCCGCCAGGCCGCGCCTGCCGTCGGCCAAGGATTCCTCCCCGATTCGATCTCCACGGATCTCCACACGGGAAGCATGAACGGCCCGATGAACAACATGCTGAACGTGATGTCGAAGTTCCTGAACCTGGGCATGCGCCTGGAGGACGTCATTGAGCGCTCGAGCTGGAATCCGGCCCGGCAGATCCAGCATCCCGAGCTCGGCCACCTGACGCCCGGGGCGCCGGCCGACATCGCCGTCATCCGCCTCGAACGCGGCCGGTTCGGTTTCGTCGACGTCGCCGGCGGCAAGCTGACCGGCACCGAGCGCCTGGCGTGCGAAATGACGATTCGCGACGGCAAAGTCGTCTACGACCTGAACGGCCTGACGCGAACCGAGTGGAATCTGCTCGAAAAGGATTACGGCGGCTCGCCGGATCGCCGCTGGGACTGGGTGCTGGGTGCGCCGGTGCTGGGCCTGAACGCGCCGGCGGTCCGCTCGAGAACAGATGCACGGTAGACGGCTGCTGAGACAGAATGGGCGATCAGGAGGAAGAAGACTTGGGGGTTGGTGGACGGCATGGGATTCGAACCCACGACCCCGGCGTTGCGAACGCCGTGCTCTCCCAGCTGAGCTAGCCGCCCACGCCTGTTCCAATCATATCACGGCGCCCGTCCGCGCTGTGGTAGTTTGAGGGGAGGCGAATCGCAGCGCCGGTCGTCATGGAAGCCCCGCCGATTCGAGGCGTCATCGCAGCGATGCTGACGCCGCGCCTTCCCGGCGGCGAACCGGATCCGGCGGCTTTCCAACGGAACCTGGAATTCGCGCTGGCCGGCGGCGTTGCGGGCATTTGTGTCGGAGGGGCCACGGGCGAATACCCGGCACTTTCGGCCGATCAGCGGCGAGGGTTGCTCGAGCGCGCCCGAAGCCTCACCCCAGCTCATGTGCTGTTGATCGCGGGCGCCGGGGCGGCGACTCTTGCCGAAAGCGTGGCTCTGGCCGCACACGCCGCCGCTTGCGGGGCCGGAGCGGTGCTGCTTCCGCCGCCGCATTTTTTCCCCTACGCGCCGGACGACGTCGAGGCGTTCTATCGGGAGGCGGCCCGGGCGATCCGGCTTCCGATTCTGATATACCACTTGCCGGCCTTTACGACAGGCGTGCCGGCGGAAGTGGCCTTGCGCCTCGTCGACGAGGTCCCGAACATCGTGGGCCTCAAAGATTCGAGCGGCGCACTGGATACGCTGGCCGCTCTGACCGAGAGGCTGCCCGGACGCGCCTGGCGCGTCGTCGGCAACGACGCGGTTCTGGAGTCGGCCCTGGCCGCCGGCTGCTGCGACGCGGTCATCTCCGGCGTAGCGGGCGTGCTGCCGGAGCTGGTCGTCGAGGTGTTTTGCACCGGACGCGCCCGCGCCGCCGCCCGGCTCGCCGAATTCATCCACCGCATTGACGCCTTCCCCACGCCCTGGGGCTTGAAGCTGGCGGCCGAGAGCCGCGGCTTGTTCCCCGCGAGGTTCGCCGTGCCGCTTTCCGAGAGGCGGCGCGCGCAGGCGCGTGCCTTTGAGGAGTGGTTCGCGGACTGGTGGCGGCGTACGGCCCTGGAGCTCGCCTCGCCGCTCGAACCGCTGACGGTGAAATGAAGGCCGCGGCGCTCGTTCTAGCTTCGACAAGCCTGCTCGCGGCTCAGGAATTCATGCCGGGCCGCTTCGGCCCGATCCGCCACTTTTTTCCGATGGCGGTCTGGTACGGCGGGGGAAAGGCGCGCGCGCCCATGCTTGAGCAGGAGCCGCACTCCCGGCGGGAGGCGTGGAGGCAAGATCTGCGCCGGATCCGCGCGCTCGGTTTCAATGCGATCCGCTGCTGGGTCGATTGGGCGAGCGCCGAGCCGGAAGAGGGCCGGTACCGCTTCGACACGCTCGACGTGCTGCTGGCGCTCGCCGAGGAGGAAGGGCTGAAAGTCATGGTGCAGGTCTACACGGACTCGGCCCCGGACTGGGTCGGCCGGAAGTATCCGGACTCCTACTACGTCGCCATCGACGGCTATGTGATGAAGCCCGAGGCCGCTCCCGGCTACTGCCGCGATCACCCCGAAGTGCGCCGCGCCGAACTCGCCTTTTTCTCGCGCCTGGCCGAGCGCGCAGCCCGGAGCCCTGCCTTCGCCGGCTGGGATCTGTGGAGCGAGCCGCATGTGATCAACTGGGCGGCGGCGCCGTTCCTCACCAATCCGGAATTCTGTTTTTGCCCGCACACGATAGCGCGCTTCCGGCGGTGGCTCGAGGCCAAGTACGGAACCCTGGAAGCGCTCAACCGCGCCTGGTACCGGCGTTACGCCTCCTGGGATCAGGTCGAGCCGAACCGCTTGAGCACGATCCTGTCCTACACGGATTACCTCGACTGGCGCCGCTTCGTGCAGGAGAAGCTGCGCGAGGACCTCCAAGACCGCACCGAGGCGGTCAAGCGCGTCCGGCCCGAGGCGATCGCCACGAGCCACTCGGCCATCTCGAGCATTTTCACCTCGCCGGCGGCCGGCGATGGGAATCCCGACGACTTTCTCATGGCGCCGGAGGTGGATTTCTACGGGGTCTCGCTTTACCCCAAGCATTCGCGTCCGCTCGGCTACGACCCGGTCTGGCGCGGGGCGCTGCTCGATGCGGCGCGCTCGTCCGGCTACGCCGGCGGCGGGAACGGGTTCTACATCGGCGAGCTGCAAGCGGGTTTCGGCACCGTAGCGCTGAATGTCAGCGCAACCGTGACAGCGGAGGATTTGCGTCTCTGGACCTGGAGCGCTCTCGCGCGCGGGGCCAAAGGCATCAACTTCTACGCCTGGTACCCCATGAGCTCGGGCTACGAATCCGGCGGCTACGGCTTGATCCGGCTGGACGGAACCGTGACCGAGCGCGCCGAGGCGGCCGGCCGGATCGCTCAGGTTGTCGACCGCAACCAGAAGCTCTTCCTGGCCGCCCGACCCCCGGCGGCGGAAGTCGCCATCGTCTATAACCCGCTCTCGTACTTGATCGGCGGGCGGCAGCGCGCGGCTACGGCGGGCGGCCCGCAGAGCGAGGTCGCCGGCATTGAACGCGACTCGATGCTGGGTTACTACCGGGCCTTCTTCCCGGCCAACGTTCCGGTGGACTTCATCCACGCCCGGCAGCTGGATGCCATCCGGCTCCGCTCCTACAAGCTGGTCGTGATGCCGTATCCGCTGCTGCTCCCGGAAAGCGCGAGGGCGCTGCGAGACTACGTGCGCGGCGGCGGCGTGCTGGTGACCGAGGCGCGCGCCGGCTGGACGGACGAGCGGGGCCTGGCTTCGGAAACGATCCCGGGGCTCGGGCTGGACGAAGCGCTCGGCTGCCGCGAGACGAGCGTGCAGACGGTGCCCGGCTTGAGGCCCGAGATGCGGTGGCTCGGCGAGCCGGGCTTGCTCCTTGAGGGCGCTACGATTACGGGCCGCCTCTACCAGGAAGTCCTCGAGCCGCGCGGCGCGTCAGCCCGAGTGGTGGCCCGCTGGCCCGACGGCAGCCCGGCGGCGGTGGCGGCGCGCTTCGGCCGGGGCAAGGCGTTGACATTCGGCACTTACTTGGGCGTGGCCTACGAGGAGGCGCGGGAAGAAACGCTCGGCCGTCTGCTCGAACGCCTGCTCGATTGGGCGGGCGTGTCGAGGCCGGCCGTCGCCTCGGGCGGCCGGGTCGAAGCGCGGTTGCTGGAGAGCGGCGCCGACCGGCTGCTGTTCCTCTTCCACCACGGCGAGCAGCCCGCGGCAGTGCGGCTGCGGCTTCGCCCGGACCTGCCCGCGCGAGCAGTAGATCTGGAGACCGGCGCGGCCGTCGCCGTCTCGCGCGACAGCGAAGCTGTTACTCTGGAGCGCGGGATGGACCCGCAAAGCGTCTCGGTGGTCCGGTTCACGCCATGACGGGGCGCGCGGCTCTCGCTGTCGATCTCGGCGGCACCAAGCTCGCCGTCGCCGTGATCGACGACGCCGGCGCGCTGCTCTGGCGCGCGCAGCAGCCGATCGAGAAGGATTCCGTCGAGTGTTGCGCGCGGCAGGTCGCCCGCCTCGCCGCAGAGGCGGTGGAGGCCACCGGCAGTGCCCCTGCAGCGGCCGGCTGCCTGGTTCCCGGCATCGTCCGGCCGGACGGCGCGGCGTGGGCGCCGAACCTCTGGGGACGCCGGTTCGAGCCTCTCGGACAAGTGCTCGGCGGCCGGCTGTCCTGGCCGGTGCTGCTTGAAAACGATCGGGCCGGGCACCTGCTCGGAGAGACCTGGAAAGGGGCGGCGCGCGGTGCGCAGGACGCGATCTTCCTGGCGGTGGGCACCGGGATCGGCGCCGGCATTTTGGCGGGCGGACGCCTGGTGAGAGGCGCGCGAGGCGTCGCGGGTTCGGCGGGTTGGATGTGCCTT
>JBBIMZ010000026.1:3042-14756 GCA_037444135.1 Solibacteraceae bacterium | reverse complement strand
CAGATCGAGCTTCAGTTCCTGATCGACTGCGGCGAGGCGCGCCAGCATTTGGGGGCTGCGCAAACTCGCCTTGACCTTGTGCTCCGGCGAGGCCAGTACCGCGTTGCGCGTCACCTCGGCGCCGGTGCCGGCCGTTGTCGGCGCGGCGATGAACGGGATCGAGGGCCGCTCGAGCGGTCGGCCCTGCCCGATCACCTCGAGGTAGTCGAGCGGGTCGCCGCCGTTGGCCGCCAGCGCGGCAATCGCTTTGGCGGCGTCGATGGCCGAGCCGCCGCCGAAGCCGATCACTACGTCGCAGCTCTGCTCGCGGGCGCACGCGGCGCCCCGGCGCGCCAGCTCGATCGTAGGCTCGCCTTCCACGGCGAAACGGACGCAGGCCAGGCCGGCCGCCTCCAGCTCTCCCGCCATCCAGTCGGCCTTCGCGGCCGGCAGGCCCCAGACAAGCAGCGCGCGGGAGCCCATCCGGCGCGCCGCCGGGGGCACTTCGCGGATGGCGCCCTCGCCGAAGACGATCCGGCCGGCGGTGGCGAACTCGAACCGCATCGCTCCCCTACCAGCCCTCGTCCGGCGGAAAGACGTTGGCGTACTTGACGCTGGTGCGCGGCTCGGCCATCATCTCAGCCACCGTATCGCGCCACTTCTGATAATGGGGCGTCGCTTTATGGTCGACCGCCGCCTGTTCGTGGCGGTAGACCTCGACCAGAATGAAGCGGCTCGGATCGTCGGCCTGCTGGAGGACGTCGAAGCGCGCCACGCCCGGCTCCTGCACGCTGGCGCGCGCGTTCTCGACGGTGGCTTCCCGAAAGGCCTCGATAAACGGCGGCTTGACGTGAACGTGCACATGGACCACGATCATGGCTCCGGCTCCGTGTCCCTCTCGAATCGTAGTGCGCCGCGGCGGCGTGCCGCAAGCCCGCTAGAATCGGAGTAGACCATGTCTGACACATTAACCATCGCCGGCCGGCAGTTCCGCTCGCGGCTCATCGTCGGGACCGGCAAATACCGTTCGTTCCAGGAGATGGCGCGCTGTCATGAGGCCTCGGGAGCCGAGATGGTGACGGTGGCCGTGCGGCGCGTGAACCTGACGGACCGCTCGAAGGAATCGCTGCTCGATTACATCGACCGGTCGAAGTTCTTCATCCTGCCGAACACGG
Source organism: Solibacteraceae bacterium (assembly GCA_037444135.1). Classification (GTDB taxonomy): domain Bacteria; phylum Acidobacteriota; class Terriglobia; order Bryobacterales; family Bryobacteraceae; genus CALKXJ01. The sequence goes on along the minus strand of JBBIMZ010000026.1, from coordinate 13,602 downwards.
CCGGCTGTTATACGGCCGAAGAGGCGATCCGGACGGCGCGGCTGGCGCGCGAGGTGGGCCTGTCGAACTGGATCAAGCTCGAGGTGATCGGCGACGAAAAGACGCTGTTCCCGGATAACGAGGGTCTGCTCGAAGCGACGCGCGTGCTGGTGCGCGAAGGCTTCGTGGTGCTGCCCTACACCAACGACGATCTCATTTTCGCCCGCAAACTTATCGCCGCCGGGGCCGCGGCCGTGATGCCGCTGGCCGCGCCGATCGGCTCCGGCATGGGAATTCAGAACTACTCGAACCTGCGCATCCTGCGCGAGATGATCACGGAAGTGCCGCTGATCGTCGACGCGGGCGTGGGCACCGCTTCGGACGCCACCATCGCCATGGAACTCGGCTACGACGGCATCCTGATGAACACGGCCATCGCCGGCGCCGGCGATCCCGAAAAGATGGCGCTGGCGATGAAACACGCCGTGATCGCGGGCCGCCTGGCGTTCGAAGCCGGCCGGATCCCGAAAAAGCTCTACGCCAGTGCCTCCAGCCCGCTCGAAGGCGTCGTCCGCTAGACTGGCGGAGATGGCCACATTCGACGTCGTCTTCGAAGGCGGAGGGGCCAAGGGGATTGCGTTTGCCGGCGCCCTCGAGGTGCTTTCCCGGCGCGGGCACCGGCTCGGCCGTCTCATCGGGACCTCAGCCGGCGCGATCACGGCCACGCTGTGCGCCGCCGGCTTCACGCCCGCCGACATGCTCGCCGCCGTGCAGGAGCGCGTGGACGGCAAGCCGCGCTTCAGCACGTTTCTGGACGCGCCCACCCGCGCCTCGTTTCGCGAAGATCTGATCGAGGCAAGCTCGTTTCTCCAGATGCTGGCGGCCGTGGACTTGCCGCTGGTGCCCGAGGTGCTCGAACGCAAGTTCGACCGCGCTTTGCTCCAGGCCCTGCTCGCCCATCCGTTCTACGCGCAACTGTTCTCGTTCGTCGAATTCGGCGGCTTTTTCGCCGGCGATCGTTTCCTGGAGTGGATCCGCGAAAAGCTGAGCGCCAAGGGCGTCGGGCCGGACGACACGCTGCTCGCGTTTCACCAGCGGACCGGCGCCGACCTGTCGCTGGTGGTCTCCGACACGACCGAGATGGAGATGCTGGTGCTCAATCACCGCACCGCCCCGGGCGTTCCCGTGGCCTGGGCCGTGCGCATGTCGATGAGCATCCCCTTCGTCTGGCAGGAGGTGGTCTGGCGCGCCGAGTGGGGGCCGTATCTGGGCCGCGACAAGACCGGCAACGTGATCGTCGACGGCGGCCTGCTGTCGAATTTTCCGATGCGTCTGATCGCCACCTCCGACGAGGCCGTGCGCCGGATCATGGGGGAGACCAGTCCCGCGGAATCGCTGAACCTCGGCCTGCTGATCGACGAGAACCTGGCTGTTCCCGGCGCTCCGCCGACCCCGCCGGGTCCGGCCGCCCTGGCGCAGTTCCCCGTCGTGCGCCGCGTGGCCCGGCTGGTGGACACGATGATGGGCGCCTGGGACTCGGACATGATCCGGCGCTACGCCGACCAAATCTGCCGCTTGCCGGCCAAAGGCTACGGCACCCTGGAGTTCGACATGGCGGGGGAGCGGCTGGACCGGCTGCTGGAGGCGGCTCGCGACGCCACGACGGCGCACCTGAAATCGCGCCTGCTCTGACCGGCGCGGCTCAGGCCAGCGCCAGATTGGCCTTCGCCGCCACCGACCAGTCGGCCGCCTCGCCCCGCCGGAGCTTTTCGAAGGCGGCCGCGGCGATCATCGCGGCATTGTCGGTGGCGAGCGCCGGAGAGGGGAAAAAGAGAGGATAGGGCAGGCGCGCCGACCGGGCCGCCGCCCGGAGTGCGGAGTTCGAGGCCACGCCCCCGGTAAGCAGAACCGAGCGCGCGCCGCATTGCTCGGCCGCATCGGCGGCGCGCCGGAGCAGCTCCTCGACGACGGCCGCCTGGAACGAGGCCAGCAAATCGAGCGTTTTCTGCGACGTGACCTCGAGCCACTCGGCCACTGTCGGGCGCGCGGTTCGCGCCAGCAGGGCGCGCCGGCGGCTGATCTCCCCGGCGAGGTCCTGCTGTTCGGTCCAGCGCAGCACCGCCGTTTTCAGACCGCTGAAACTGAAATCCAGGCGGTTGCCCTTCATCCGCGCGGGCGTGAACCGGACGGCGTTCGGGTTGCCGAAGGCGGCGAGCTGATCGATGACCGGTCCGCCCGGATAGGAGAAGCCGAGGAGCTTGGCCACCTTGTCGAAGGCCTCTCCGGCGGCGTCGTCCCGCGTTTTGCCGAGCAGCCGGTAGGCGAGGCCCTCACGAACCTCGTACAGGTGTGTGTGCCCACCGCTCACCACCAACGCCAGCGCCGGAAATTCCACCTGCCGGCCGCTGCGGCGCGCTTCGAGCAGCACGGCGTGGATGTGCCCTTCGAGGTGATTCACCGCGACCAGGGGCTTGTGAAGCGCAAAGCAGAGGGCTTTGGCGAACGTCAGGCCTACCAGCAGCGCCCCGGCCAGCCCCGGCCCCTGCGTCACCGCGACCGCCGCCATTTCGGCGTAGCTCGCGCCGGCTTCGGCCAGCGCCTGCCTCACCACGGGCACGATCGCGCGCAGATGCTCGCGCGAAGCGAGCTCCGGGACGACGCCTCCGTAGCGGCCGTGCGTGGCGAATTGCGACGCCACGACGCTCGAAAGAATCGTCTCGCCCGATTCGACGACGGCCGCGGCCGTCTCATCACACGAGGTTTCGATGCCCAGCACCCGCAAGTTGCTATTCTACCGTTGGCGTCCGCATGGAACTGGCCGAATTCGACTATCAGCTTCCTGAAGAGCTGATTGCGCAGGAACCGCTGCCGGACCGGGCTGCCTCACGCATGCTCGTCCTCCACCGGCGCGAGCAGCGCTGGGAGGATCGCCGGTTCCGCGAGCTGCAGTCGTTTCTTCGGCCGGGCGATTGTCTGGTGCTCAACGACTCGCGGGTGATTCCCTCGCGCCTCTACGGCCGCCGCCGGGGAGTCCGCGCACTTCCCATCGGCAGGCGCAACCCGAAGCGCAGGGAGTACCTGAGCGGCCGCGTCGAGGTGCTGCTGCTGCGGCCCGCCTCGAGCGACGGCTTGACCTGGGAGGCGCTGGTGCGGCCGGGGCGGAAGATGCGCACCGGTGAAGTGATCGAGTTCGGCGACTCGCTTTCGGCCGAGATCCTGAGCCGCGGCGAATTCGGCCTCCGCACGCTGCGCTTCCACTACGGCGGCGACCTGCTCGAAGCGCTCGACCGGCTGGGGCATGTGCCGCTGCCCCCTTACATCCGCCGGCCGGACAAACCTGAGGACCGGGAGCGCTATCAGACGGTATTTGCGCGCGAGCCCGGCTCGGCGGCCGCTCCAACGGCGGGCCTGCACTTCACCCCGGAGATCCTGGAGGAATGCCGGGCGGCCGGCGCCACGATCGCCTACGTGACGCTTCACGTTGGCCTGGGCACGTTCCAACCGCTGCACACCGAAGTGGTCGAGCAGGCCAGGCTCCACGCCGAAGCCTTCCGCATCACCGAAGAAAACGCCGCCCGGATGCACGCCGCCGAGCGGATCGTCGCCGTCGGCACGACGGCGGTGCGGACCCTCGAAACGGTCGCCCGCACGGGACCGCTGCGCGCCGCCTGCGGCGAGACGGACATCTTCATCTACCACGGCTTCGAGTTCCGCGCCACCGGCGCCCTGCTGACCAACTTCCACCTGCCCAGGTCCAGCCTCCTGCTGCTGGTGTGCGCCTTCGCCGGCAAGGACCTCGTGCTCGCCGCCTACGAGCACGCCGTCCGCGAGCGTTACCGCTTCTACTCCTACGGCGATTGCATGTTGATCGTGTAAATCCGGTAACCTATCCGGGAAGGGGGCAAATCGATGAAATCCTGGTTCGCAGTTGCCGTCACCGGCTTCTGTGCCGCGTGGCCGGCCTGGGCCCAGCCGCACGTGCGCGAGCGGCTGGAGAAGTCGCCGCGGCACCATGAATGGGTTCAGATCCGGCACCACGACCGCGTCGTACACGCCTATCTGGTCTACCCTGAGCGGAAAGAAAAAACGCCGGTGATCCTGGTGATCCACGAAAACCGCGGCCTGACCGACTGGGTGCGCAGCGTCGCCGATCAGGTGGCCGAAGCCGGCTATATCGCCTTGGCGCCCGATCTGCTCTCGGGCATGGGGCCTGGCGGCGGCAAGACCAGCGACTTTCCGTCGGAAGACGCCGCGCGCGAAGGCATCTCCAAGCTCCCGCCGGACCAGGTGACGGCGGATCTGAACGCCGTCGCCGACTACGCCAAGAACATCCCGGCGTCCAACGGCAAGATCGCCGTGGCCGGCTTTTGCTGGGGCGGCATGCAGGCCTTCCGCTTCGCCACGAGCCGCGCCGACCTGGCTGCGGCCTACGTCTTTTACGGGACCGGCCCGGACAGCGCCGAAGCGGTGGGGCGCATCCGCGCGCCCGTCTACGGCTTCTACGGCGGCAATGACGCTCGCGTGAACGCCACCATCCCGAAGTCGGAGGAGCTGATGAAGGCCGCCGGCAAGGTCTACGAGCCGGTCATCTACGAGGGCGCCGGGCACGGCTTCATGCGTACGGGCGAGGAGCCGGACGCTTCGCCGGAAAACCGCCGCGCTCGCGAGCAGGCCTGGGAGCGGTGGAAGAAACTGCTGGCCCGATTGTAGATACTGTCTGTTGATGTCCCTTCGCCTGCTGTCGTTGATTCTCGCCACCATGCCGGCCCTGGCGCAGTCTCTCGGTGCGGCGCTCGACGCCGCCATCCGGCCCGAACTGGCCTCGCTCGAGGCCCTTTACAAACACCTCCACGCCAATCCCGAGCTCTCCTATCACGAGGAACGCACGGCGGCCCGCATCGCGCAGGAGCTGCGCGATGCGGGCTTCGAGGTGACCACGGGCGTCGGCGGTCACGGCGTCGTCGGCGTGCTGCGCAACGGGCCGGGGCCGACGGTGATGGTGCGCACGGATCTGGACGCGCTGCCGGTAGTCGAGAAGACGGGCCTGCCTTACGCCTCGCAGGTGAAGACGCGCGACGATGCCGGCAAGGAAGTCGGCGTGATGCATGCCTGCGGGCACGACATGCACATGACCGCGTTCGTCGGCACGGCGCGCATGCTCGTGAAGCTGAAGGACCGCTGGAGCGGCACGCTCGTGATGATCGGCCAGCCCGCGGAAGAGCGCGGCGGCGGCGCTCTGGCGATGCTTCGCGACGGCCTGTACACGAGGTTCCCCAAGCCCGATTACGCTCTGGCGCTGCATGCTTCCGGAAATCTGGAAGCGGGTAAGATCGGCTACCGCCACGGCCCCGTGCTCGCCAACGTGGACACGATCGACATCGCCATCCGCGGCGTGGGCGGGCACGGCGCCTGGCCGCACATGACCAAGGACCCGATCGTGATCGCCGCGCAGGTGGTGCTGGCGCTTCAGACGATCGTCAGCCGCGAGCTGAGTCCGCTCGACACCGCCGTCGTCACCGTGGGCTCGATCCACGGCGGTTCGAAGCACAACATCATCTCCGACCAGGTCGATCTCCAGCTCACCGTGCGTTCCTACTCGGAAGAGTCGCGCAAGAAGATTCTCGCAGCGATCGAGCGGATCACGGTGAACATCGCGCGGGCCGCCGGCGTGCCGAAGGACCGCGAGCCGGTCATCAAGATCGCCGAGGAGGAATTCACGCCGGCCACCGTCAACACCGGGTCGCTGGTTGACCGGGTAGTGCCCGTGTGGCGCGACTTTTTCGGCGCCGGAAACGTGGTGGAGGTCGAGCCCGTCATGGGCGGCGAGGATTTCTCGCGCTACGGCATGACGGCCGAGAAGGTTCCGATCTTCATTTTCTGGCTCGGCACGATCGACGCGGCGCGCATGGAGCGCGCCAAGGCCGGCGGCTCGCTGCTGCCCGCGCTGCACTCGCCGGAATACTGGCCGGCGATCCATCCGACAATCGAGACGGGCGTTAAGGCGATGGCGGTGGCGGTGCTCGAGCTGCTGAAGAAGCCTTGACGCCGCGCCGGCCATGGCGCTCGAGGAATATCGCAGGAAACGCCGCTTCGGGGAGACGCCCGAGCCGCCAGGCGGCGCGGCCGCCGGCGAGACCGGGCTGTTCGTGGTCCAGCGGCACGCCGCCCGCCGGCTGCATTACGACTTCCGGCTCGCCATCGGCGGCACGCTGAAGTCGTGGGCCGTCCCGAAAGGGCCGTCGCTCGATCCGGGCGCCAGGCGTCTTGCCGTGCGCACGGAAGACCACCCCCTCGAATACGGCGATTTCGAAGGAGTGATTCCGGAGGGCCACTACGGCGCGGGCGCCGTGATGTTATGGGACCGCGGCGTCTGTCTCCCCGAGGGGCCGCTCTCGCTCGAAGAGCAGCTTGAGCGCGGCGAGCTCAAATTCCGCCTGCGGGGCCACAAGCTCCGAGGCGGCTTCGCGCTGGTGCGGATGAAGCGGTCGCCCGGCGAACGCAGCGAGCAGTGGCTTCTCATCAAGCACAAGGACTGCTTTGCCTCGCCGGGCTGGCAGATCGGCGAGCACGACGGGTCGGTGGGGGCGGCCGGCCCGCTCGATCCGGCCTCGATCGAAGGGGCCGAGCGCGCGCCGCTTCCCGGGCGCGTCGAGGTGATGCTGGCTGCCGCGGCGCCGCGGCCGTTCTCCGACCCCGCCTGGCTGTTCGAGGTGAAGTGGGACGGCATGCGCGCCGTGGCGGTGCTGGACGGGACCGACTGGCGGCTGTATTCGCGCACCGGGCGCGACGTGACCGCTCAGTTCCCCGAACTGAAGGTGTTGCCCGAGAGCGTGCTGGCGCGCCAAGCGGTGCTCGACGGCGAGATCGTCGTGCTCGACGACAAAGGCCGCAGCAGTTTCGAGCGGTTGCAGCCGCGAATGCAGGCCGCGCGCCCGGCGCCGGCGCTGCTCCGGCAGGCGCCGGTGGATTACTACGTCTTCGATGTGATCCACTGCGACGGTTGGGACCTGCGCCGGACGCCGCTTGGCGAGCGCAAGCGCTTGTTGCGGAGCTTGCTCGCGGGGACGCCGCCGGTGCGATACTCCGACCACGTGGCCGAGCGCGGCGAGGAGCTGTTCGCCCTGGTGCAGCGGGAAGGCGCCGAGGGGATCGTTGCCAAGCGGATCGACAGCCCGTACGAGAGCGGCCGGAGTGAGCATTGGAGGAAAATCAAGGCCGTCCGGGAGCTCGACGCCGTCGTCGGCGGCTACACGGCGCCGCGCGGCGGGCGGAAACATTTCGGTGCGTTGCTGGTGGGGCTCTACCGCGGCGGGCACCTGGAGTTCGCCGGCGGCGTGGGCAGCGGCTTCACCGAGCGCGAGCAGGCGGCGCTGCTCCAGGCGCTCGAGCCGTGGCGCACCGCGCGCTGTCCGTTCGCCCGCACGCCGGAGACGGACGAACCCGCCTTCTGGGTTCAGCCGCGCCTGGTGATCCGAGTGCGCTACGCCGAGATTACCGCGGACGGCAGGCTCCGCGCGCCGGTTTACGCCGGACTGCGCGGCGACGCCGCCCCGGAGGATTGCCGCCTGGAAAGCGAAGCGCCGCAGATCGTCCGCTCCGGAGCGCTCACGACGCGCGCCGCGATCGAAGCCGAATTGTTCCGCGGCGAGCGCGACGAGGTCGCCATCGAACTGGACGGCGCGCGGCTCCGTCTGACGAACCTCAACAAGATCTTTTTCCCCGAACGAGGGTACACCAAACGGCGGCTGCTGGCCTACTACTGGCGCGTGGCTGACTTCATTCTGCCGTTCCTCAAAGACCGCCCGCTCGTGCTCCGGCGCCATCCGGACGGGGTAGCCGGGCCGGCTTTTTATCAGAAGGCGGCCGGCGCCGAAAAGCCGCCCTGGATGAAAACGGTGGCGATCGCCTCGGAGACGCGCGGCCGGCCGGTGGACTACTACACGGCTTCCGACCTGCCCTCGCTGTTGTTTCTGGCCAATCTGGGCTGCATCGAATTCCATCCGTGGCCGAGCCGGATCGATGATCTGGACCGTCCCGATTACGTCTTCTTCGACCTCGATCCGACCGAGGGCACGGCGTTCGGCGTGGTGACGGAGGTCGCCCGGAGAGTCGCCGGGTTGTTGCGGCGGGCGCGTTGTCCCGTGTTTCTGAAGACGTCCGGGGCTACGGGGATGCACGCCCTGGTGCCGCTCGAGCGGCGCTACAGCTTCGCGCAGGCGCGCGCGTTCGCCGAGATCGTCGGGCGACTGGTGGCGCACGAGGCGCCGGAACTCATCGACTGGGAGCGGGCCACGGGCAAGCGGCAGCCTGGCAGAGTCTATTTCGATTACTCGCAGAACGCCTACGGGCGGCCCCTGGCCTCGGTCTACAGCGTGCGGCCGGTAGCGGCGGCGACGGTTTCGGCGCCGGTGACGCTGCGCCAGTTGCGACCAGGCCTGACGCCAGACGCGTACACGATCGAGACGGTGCCGGCGCGGCTGGCAAGAGAAGGGGATCGGTGGGCCGCCTTCTGGGAGAGCCGCCAGCGGCTCGAGCCGGTTCTCGAGCGGTTGCGCCGCCTCGCCGGCGGCTAGGAGGCGGCGGCCTTCTTCCGGCGGCGGCCCTTGGCGGCTTCAATGACCGGCGCGGCGGCCGCGGCACGCGCGGGCGGTTTCTTCAGCGCCAGGCTCTTCTGGAGCGCTTCCATCAAATCGATCACCGGAGCCAGGCGCGGCTGCTCGGGCGCCGCCACCTGTTCGCCTTTCTGTTTGGCCTCGATCAGTTGCTGGAGCCGGTGCTGGTATTCGTCGCGGTACTTGCCGGGCTGGAACGGGCCGGCGAGCGCCTCGACCAGTTTCCGCGCCAGCTCGAGCTCCTGCGGCGTGATCTGGACTTCGCCGTCTCGGCCGTATTCGGCCACCTCACGGACCTCGTCCTGGTAATGCATGGTGTGCAGCGTCAGGCCGCCGGCACGCGGGCGGATCAACACGACGTATTCGCGCTGGTGCATGGCGATCTTGGCCACGGCGGCATAGCCGGCCTCCTCCATCGCCTGCACCAGGAGGCGATACGGTTTGCGGCCCGGCGCATCGGGCACGGCGTAATAGGACGCGTCAAAATACAGCGGGTCGACTTCAGCCAGCCGGACGAACTCCTGAATCTCCATCGTGTCCGCCGACGGCGGAGCGATCTTTTTGATCTCCTCGTCGTCGACGAGCACGTAGGCGTCTTTGGCGTACTCGTAGCCCTTGACGATTTCCGAGCGATCGACGACGCGGTTGCACGCGGGGCAGTAGAGCTGCTGTTTGAGACGGCTGTGACAGACCTTGTGGAGCTGGTTGAAGCTGATGCGCTCGCCGCGGGCGGCCGCGAACAGCCGGACCGGAATCGAGATCAGACCGAAGGTGAGATAGCCCTTCCAAACCGTGGACGCCATCGGATCGCCCGCCCGGAAACTGCTCTCATCTTACTTGACAGCCGAACAGAATGCAACCGGAATGTTCAGCTCCGGTTCTCCGGGGCCGGAGGCGGTATCATGAAGGTATGCGCGGCAGGTGGCTGCTCGTGGCGGTAGCGGCGATCCTGCTCGGTGCGGGTCTGGGGGCGCTTTCCCTGCTGATTCATCCCCGGCGCGAGCCGGCGCCGGCCCCGGCGGTTTCCGCGGCGCCGGCCGAAGAGATCAGCCTCACGGGAGTGGTTCGCGCGCAGCATGTGGTCGGCATGGCGGCGCCGATCGAAGGTACGCTGCTCCATCTGCTCGTCGCGGTGGGCCAGGAAGTGCACGAAGGCCAGCTCCTGGCGCAGATCCGCAACACGGCCGTCGAGGATGAGCTGAAGGCCGCTACCGAAGAAGTGCGCCGGCTCGAAGACCGGCAGAAAAATCTCGAAAGCGCCGTACTGGCGGCGCGTCTCGAGGCTTCCCGCGCCAAAGCCGACTTCAGCCGCGCCCAGTCGGAGTTCTTTCAGGCGGAGAAGGCGGCCCTGCGCCAGCAGGTCCTCTTCCGCGAGGGCGCCACGCCCCGCCGCGTTTACGAGGCGGCGCAGGCCGAGTTCAAAAGCAAAGAGCAGGAGTATGAGACGTTGCGCGAGGCGTCGGCCGCCGCCGAGGAGCGCGTTTCGGTTGTGATGAACGAACTCGAATCGGTTCGCAAGGCGCTTCAAGAGGCCAAGCAGCGCATGGAGGTGGCCAGTTCCGACCTGCTGGCTACCGACGTCACTTCTCCGGTCAACGGCGTCATCACCGGCATGGGCGCCAAGGCCGGCGACGAGGTGCACCCGGAGGTGGGCGATCTGTTTCAGATCGCCGTCGATTTGTCGCGGATGGAGGTGGTCATCGAGCCCGAGCCGGCGCTTCTTGAAAAGATCCGGCCCGGCCAGGACGCCACCGTGCACGTGGCCGAGGCGCCGGCCGAGACCTTCCGCGGCTCGGTCCGGCAAGTCACAGAAAAAGGCGTGGTCGTCGAATTCACTTCTCCGACGCCGGTGGTGATGCCCGGCCAGAGCGCCCACGTCCGCATCAAACTGACATAGAGGGCACCATCCCGAGGCGCGGGACGGGAAGATGGCGTGCACCGGCGCTCGGCGGCACGCTCGCCAAGCGCC